>JAUCQE010000432.1 GCA_030372865.1 Pyrinomonadaceae bacterium | reverse complement strand
CCACCGAGATCTACACCGTTCGGAACTCGTCGGCAGCGTCAGATGTGTATAAGAGACAGGTCATTATCTTCATAAATTATGCTGCGATCAGTTACCCGCGATAAATCTCTCGATCTCGCCGCCCGCCGAACTTAAAAGAGCTCGGAGTTCGGTACCGGAAATATTGTCGTCTTTTGACGAATATTCGGCGGACAATGCCGGCGGCGTATCGTCCTCATCCCGAAGTTCCGGTAGTACCGGGAGAATAACGTAATAATCACCGCGTTCTATCGTACGGAAGCATTCTTCCTCCGAGACCATTATCTCGTGAACTTTCTCACCAGGGCGGATGCCGGTATACGTGATCGGAAGATCTTTATCGCCCATCAGGGCCTTTGCAACATCAGTGATATTCGCAGATTTTACCTTCGGTACGTAGGTCTCACCGCGCTTACCGTGCGTTACGGCAGCGAAAACGGTGTCGACCGCGCGATCGAGACTGAGCAGAAATCGCGTCATCTCCGGGAGGGTGACCGTTAAGGTCTTTCCATTTCGTATCTGCTCTACGAACAGCGGCACGATCGATCCTCGGGACGCTATCACGTTCCCATACCTGACGCACATGAACCTCGTGGTAGGACAATCTCGGTTTGCTTCGATCAGGACCCTTTCCTGCAACGCCTTGGTCATGCCCATGACGTTTATGGGCTTGCAGGCTTTGTCGGTCGAAATACCAACCACCGTCTCGACCGGAAGCCCATTCTCACTGATCGCCCTCGCGACGTTTGCTGCACCGATGATGTTCGTCTGAACCGCCTCGAAAGGAAAATACTCGCACGACGGGACCTGCTTCAATGCAGCAGCGTGGAACACGATATCAGCATCACGCATTGCGGCGACGAGTGCCGGATAATCGCGTACGTCACCAATTCGAAAAGTCAGTAGATCCTGAGAGTTTTGATATATGACGTCATCCGTTGCCGCATCACGATGCATGTAATCAAGCCGCATATAATGCTGCTTTGCTTCATCGCGTGAAAATACGGTAATACGAGCCGGTCGGCCCATTTCGCCGCGGAGCAGCCGGCTAACGAGAGTCTGGCCGAGCGATCCGGTACCGCCGGTGACTAAAATGCGCTTTCCTTCTAGAGGCTTTATTGTTTCCATTCGTCGTACGGCGTCGGATCTGCCGCCATTTTTTCTATCATCTCGTCCCAGGAAGGCGGGCTGAAGCCCGTTTCCATCTCGAACCTGCTGCCATCCAGGCTTCGATCGATATGAAATTCCTCGAACGGTTCGATATCGATGTCCGCATTGAAACTGGAGTTAATGAGTTCCAGAAGTTCCAGCTTATTAATCGGCCGGCTAGAGACCTGGTAGAGCCCGTAAAGATCCGGGTGATGCTGAATCAAATCCCCAATTATATCTGTAACTACAGTGGTTGGAAAGCCGCTGTAGATGGCATTCTTGTAACCCTTGACTGTCCCGCCGCGGTTACTTAGAAACCAGTCCACAAGGCTATGTGAAGTGCCAAGCTCTCGCCCGATTATCGATGTTCTCAGAGTCAGGCATTGCGGGCCGACGACCTCACCCCAGCGTTTGCTCTGGCCGTAAAGGTCAAGCGCGTTTGGAATATCCGACTCAGAATAGTTGCCCTTCTCCCCGTCGAAAACACAGTCGGTGCTTACGTGAATCAAGCGGAAACCCCGGGCTGGCGCAAGATCAGCTAATCGTTGTGGTAAAAGCGAATTCAGGGTGAGGCTTTGAATAACGTCTTTAGCACCTGCTAGCTGTTTGATCACGCCGATTGCATTAATGACGACCTCGGGCGCGATCTCATCGATAGAGCGTTCGATAGCAGAAAAGTCGGTCGCGTCAACGTCTCGAATTACTTTCGCGCCGTCAAACAGCTCCTTATAAGGGACATCGTCGGCAAGCTCGCGGACCGTAGTACTGACGCTGAAGCGTTCCTTCAGCCTCTGGACAAGCTTGTGTCCGAGCATACCCGTGCCGCCTAGGACAAGAACTTTCATAATTTATGTGGTTGCGATGTGTCCTTCGCTCGAGCCTGCCGACCGCCTCGTTGCGACCAAATATGAGATAAGGCGGATTTCGGCTATATTCGAAGTATGTGCGGAATTGCCGGAATCGCCGGATCAACAGATCAAAATGCCGCGACCGAAAGCGTCAAGCGAATGACGAATAGTCTATCGCATCGCGGGCCGGATGCCGAAGGCATCTTTACAGAGGACGGCATCGCTCTGGGACACCGCCGCCTTTCGATCATCGATCTTTCGGAGGCGGCAAATCAGCCGCTGTATGATGAAACCGGCCGATTTGTACTGATCCTCAACGGCGAGATCTATAATTATCGCGAGCTAAAGAAAGATCTTGCGGCGTATCCGTTTAAAACGGACTCTGATACCGAAGTTATCCTCGCTGCTTACGCTAAGTACGGCACGGAATGCTTGTCTCGTCTAAACGGAATGTTCGCGTTCGCGATCTGGGACCGCCGAGATAAGGATCTGTTCATTGCCAGGGACCGTATTGGAGTCAAGCCGCTTTACTATGCTCTATCGGGCGGAAAGCTGCTCTTTGCTTCGGAGATCCGAGCGATCCTGGATACCGGTTTAGTCGACCGCTCACTTAATCCTCGCGCGGTGCGCGAGTATTTGATGTTTCAGTCCGTCTATTCGCCTGAGACCATCGTTAAAGACATCCGTCAGTTACCGGCGGGCCATTTCGCGCGATATGCGGACGGCCGGCTGACGATAAGTAAATATTGGGATCTAACTGATACGAAGGGCTCGCCGCTAAACGGAGACCCGCAAGCGATCAAAACGGAAGTTCGGCGGTTATTCAAGGAGTCAGTAGAGCGTCGGCTGGTGAGCGATGTGACACTGGGTGCATTTCTCTCCGGTGGCATAGACTCGAGTGCCGTCGTTGGCATGATGGCGGAGTTATCCTCCGATCCGGTAACGACATTCTCAATAACATTCAGCGAAGAGAAGTTCGACGAATCCAAATATTCCGATCTTGTCGCACAGCGTTTTGGAACTCACCATCACCGCGTAAAACTTTCAGCAAAGGACTTTCTGGAGGAACTTCCGAGTGCCCTGCGAGCAATGGATTCGCCGAGTGGCGACGGCCTCAATACTTACGTCGTTTCAAAAGCGACAAAGAATGCAGGGATAACCGTTGCCTTGTCAGGGCTTGGCGGCGACGAGCTTTTTGCGGGTTACTCGAATTTTCTTCAGTGGTATCGGCTTAGGCACTCACCAGTGCAGCGAGTTCCGCGGACTCTTCGTGCGTCAGCCGGCGCATTGATGTCGATGTCGTCCAATACAAAACACCATCGGATAGCCGACATACTCGCATCGGAGAATGTCGATATTCAGAATATATATCCGATGCTTCGGCAAGTATTGTCCGCGAAAACGAGCGGCGAACTTGCCGTGAATAAAAATGGATACGAATCGATCATCCAACAAGAGCTCGAAGTGCGAATCGAACAATTAAATGCGATGCCCGTGCTTAGCCAATTTACGGTAGCGGAATTATTGGGTTACACCCAGAACGTCCTATTGAAAGACACAGATCAGTTCAGCATGGCATCGGCCCTCGAAGTTCGTGAACCGTTCTTCGATTATCACCTCGTCGAGTATGTCCTGCGAATTCCGGACGAGATCAAGTACCCTCGATTCGCAAAGAGCCTATTCGTCGATGCTCTCGCTCCGATGCTTCCGGACGAGATCGTTCATCGGCCGAAGATGGGTTTCGTTCTTCCTTGGGACGCGTGGATGCGTAACGAGTTGAGATCTTTTTGCGATCTGCGTATAGACCGACTCGGCAAGCGCGGGATACTGGATCGTGGCCGGCTCACGAAGCTTTGGGATCGTTTCATTAGCGGTGATCCCCGCGTTCTTTGGTCGCACGTCTGGCATACCATCGTCCTCGATGAGTGGCTCGAAAATAATCATTTCTAACATCCGTGAAAATACTGTTTCCTCTTGAGGTTTTTTATCCGTCGCTCGCTGGCGGCCCGGCAAATTCGGTCTATTGGATCACGAAGCGGCTGGTACGTTGCGGGGTCAACCCGGTGATCATCGCTTCTGACACCGGCCTCCCTGCGAATATTGAAATCAATAAATGGATCAAGAGCGATGCTGGCGATGTGATCTATGTCAGAACGCCAAATCGGCGAATCCCGCTGAGTCAAACCTTGAAGGCACTTGCTCAAGTTCGCCGAGCAGATATCGTTCAGATTTCGTCGGTCTTTTATCCTGCGAATACTGCCACCGCGATCGCGGCCAGTCTGCTCGGAAAGAAGATCGTTTTCTCGCCGCGGGGCGAACTTGACCCCAAAGCCCTTGAATTTTCCCGTTGGCGCAAGAAATTGTTTCTTTCACTTGTGAAGCTGTTCGTAGGACGTAGACCTGTTTACCACTCAACGTGTGACGAAGAAACGAAATACATCCGGAACATGTTCGGAGAGCGGGCGTCCGTAGTTCAGATCCCAAACTTTATTGAACTACCCGAACTTAAAGAGCGGTCGCAGCAGAGCCTGTCTCTTATACACATCTGACGCTGCCGACGAGTTCCGAA
>JAUCQE010000431.1 GCA_030372865.1 Pyrinomonadaceae bacterium | reverse complement strand
CGGGTCGATGACCTCGACTGAAACGTCAAACTGCTCCTGGATCTTTTCGGCGGCTTCGAGAGCCATCGGGACGGTCATCGAACGTGCGACGATCGTGCAGTCCTTACCCTCACGCTTTACATCAGCGACGCCCAGCGGGATGGTGAAATCCTCATCCTCGGGCACCTCGCTCTTCATGCCATACATTCTTTCCTGTTCCATAAAGATCACAGGGTTGTCGTCGCGAATGGATGATTTGAGCAGCCCTTTCGCGTCAGCAGCCGTCGACGGCATCACGACCTTCAGGCCGGGGAAGTTGGCGTAAAAAGCCTCGAGTGCCTGAGAGTGCTGCGAAGAGACCTGGAACGCCGAGCCGTTCGGGCCGCGAAATACGATCGGCACCTTGAACTCGCCGCCTGACATATACAGCATCTTCGCGGCATGGTTGATGATCTGGTCCGAAGCGAGGATCGAGAAGTTGAACGTCATGAACTCGATCACCGGCCGGAGGCCCGCCATCGCGGCACCGACGCCAAGACCGGCAAAACCAAGCTCGGTGATCGGCGAATCGACAACGCGTTTGTCGCCAAATTCTTTCCAAAGCCCGCGGGTCACCTTATAGGCGCCGTCGTACTCGGCAACCTCTTCGCCCATGATAAAGACGTTCTCGTCTCGTATAAGTTCTTCACGCAATGCCTGGTTCAAAGCATCGCGGATAGTTAAAACCGCCATAATTGTCTGACCTTTCTAGATGCGGCTCTGGCCGCTATTCAAGCTATGCGTAAACGTCCTTAAGAAGTTCGCTTTCGTCCGGGAACGGGCTCTCGTCGGCGAACTTGATCGCGCGATCCGTTGCCTCTATCGCTTCTTGTCTTATCGCTTCGAAATCCTTGTCGGTAAACACCTTTGCGTCCCTCAGGCTGCGTTCGAAAAGAGCGATCGGATCGCGTTCCTGATACTTTGCGATCTCTTCACGAGTCCGGTAGTTGCCGGGGTCCGACATTGAATGGCCCATGAAACGATACGACCTGATCTCAAGCAGCGTCGGAAGCGATTCTTCGCGCGCACGCTTTATCGCCCGTTCGGTCGCCTCACGAACTGCCATCACGTCCATACCGTCGACAAACTCGTTGGCCATCTCGTAGGATTCGGCCTTCTTCGCAATGCTTCGCGAGCTCATAGCGCGTTCCTGCGACGTGCCCATTCCGTACTGGTTGTTTTCACAGATGTAAATGACCGGCAGCTTCCAAAGCTGGGCCATGTTGAGCGATTCGTGGAATATTCCCTGGTTGACCGCAGCCTCGCCAAAAAAGCAGAGTGCGACCTGGCCCGTACCCTTATATTTAGCGGCGTATGCCATTCCGGTACCGACGCCGATCTGGCCGCCGACAATACCATGCCCGCCGTAGAACTCGTGTTCCTTCGAGAACATGTGCATTGAGCCGCCCTTGCCCTTAACGCACCCTCCGATCTTGCCGTAAAGCTCGGCCATTACAGCTTCTGGCGTAATGCCCTTGACCATCGCCTGAACATGGTCGCGATACGAGGTGATGACCATATCAGAGGGCTCAAGAGCCATCATCGAACCGATCGCGATCGCTTCCTGGCCGATATACAGGTGGCAAAATCCGCCGATCTTGCCCATCCGATAGACTTCGGCACATTTTTCCTCGAAAACGCGGCCGAGGACCATCTGGTAGAGCATCTCACGGAGCAATTTCTTGTCCGTCGTCTTGATCGCCTCGATCTGCGATTTGCGGCGCTTTTCAAACTCCGCGGACATCATTTCGACGACCTCGGTCAGATCGCGGCGGCCATTCTGGGCCGCCGGTTTAACGCCGTTCTTGGCTGTTTTATCAGGCTTAGCCTGAGCCTTACGGCTGGTTGCGGTTTTAGGCAAAGTAACTCCCTCCGATTTGCTTCGGGCAATTTCCCGACAGCGAAGTAAACGATAATTATATCCAAGCAATTCGGTGAAAAGCAAAACGCATCTTAATAGTTCGGTGGCGGCGAATTGTAGGATGGGCGCCTATAGTAATAAGATTGTAAACAACGATGAAACGAGTCCTTTCAGTCGTATTCCCGGTCATACTTTTTGCGGCTGCCGTTGCAAGCGCGCAGAACCCGACCAAGTGGTCGCTCGAGTCCCCTGCGAAGGGAACTATAGTGAAGACCGGAGAAACCGCGAACGTCGTTTTGAAGGCTGCGGTCGAGCCCGGCTGGCACCTTTATTCTCTCGACCAGCCAAAAGGCGGGCCGATAGCCATGACCGTTAAGGTGGCGGAAGGTTCTCCTTTTGAGATCGCGGGTGAGATCGGTGGCGGCAAACCCTTTGTCGAACCCGACTCAAATTTCATGGTCGACGGGAAGCCGCTCGACACGAAGTTCTATAAGGATTCAGCCGAGTTCAGTATCGTCCTCAAGGCTCGCGAGGATGCTGACACATCGAAGATCGCCCTTAACGTACGTTTTCAGCTTTGTAACGACACCCTCTGCCTGCCGCCAAGGACCAAGCGCGTCACATTCAACGGTGAGGAAGATATTCAGCGTTCGCCGTTCGCGAATCAGGCACTCTCGCAGCCGAACCCGGGCGGAATTGCCGCGCCGCAAGAGGCCTCGTCGAGTCTCGTCACGACTCAGACGCCAACCGAGATCTGGCCGTTCATTTGGCTCGCGATGACACTCGGAGCATTGTCGCTTTTGACGCCATGCGTCTTCCCGATGATACCGATCACCGTGTCGTATTTTACGAACCACGCCTCGGGCGACCGTGCGAGATCGGTAAAACTTGCGACCATTTATTCATTGGGAATAATCGCGACATTCACGCTGCTCGGTATGCTGCTTGCGATATTTGTCGGTGCAGCAGGGATAAACCTTTTTGCCGCGAATCCGTGGGTCAATATTTTCATTGCGGCGATCTTTATATTCTTTGCTTTCAATCTTTTCGGTGCCTACGAGATTACGGTGCCGACCAGCATACTGACACGCCTCGATTCGCTGACGCGATCGAAAGAGGGTGACGGCGGCGGTGTCGTCGGAGCACTCCTGATGGGCCTGACCTTCACGCTGACCTCTTTTACCTGTACGTCGCCGTTTGTCGGGACGATCCTGGTTGCGGCGTCGCAGGGTGAATGGCAGATGCCCATGCTCGGGATGCTGGCTTTTGCGACCGTCTTCGCGATCCCGTTCTTCATACTTGCACTTGTCCCGCAATGGGCGTCTCAACTACCGCGTGCCGGCGGTTGGATGAACTCGATCAAGGTCTCGATGGGCTTCCTTGAGGTCGCGGCGGCGATGAAGTTCATTTCCAACGTCGATCTTGTTTGGAAGTGGAACATATTTACGAGGGATGTGGTTCTCACCATCTGGATCGCGATCGGTATAATCCTTTCGCTTTATTTGCTGGGTAAGTTCCAGCTTTCGCACGACTCTAGGCCAGAGCGGATCGGAGCCTTCAGGCTCGCTGCGGCGATCGTCAGCCTCGCGGTCAGTTTCTATTTGCTGACGGGATTGTTCGGGGCAAAACTCGGTGAACTAGAGGCGTTTCTGCCGCCGGATCTTAATAGGACGTCGGCGCGGATGCTGGACAGCGGCGAAAAGCTAACCTGGATCAAGAACGACCTTCCTGCGGCGCTCGAGAAAGCGAAGGCCGAGAACAAGCGGGTCTTCGTCGATTTCACCGGCTATACCTGCACCAACTGCCGCTGGATGGAAGCAAATGTCTTTCCGAAGCCGGAGGTAGAGGCAGAGTTTGCCAAGTACGTTCTGGTTTCGCTATACACCGACGGCGAGGGCGAGATCTACGAGCGGCAGCAGCAATTGCAGGAGCAAACGTTTGGCACGGTCGCCCTTCCTTTGTACGCAGTATTGGACGCGAATGGGAAGGCTCTCACGGCGTTTCCCGGAATGACGCGTAACGTGCAGGAGTTCGTTGACTTTTTGAAAAAGGGGCAGCAAAATTAGGCGACAGTTCGTCCGACCAACAATGAGCAGAGTAAGTATTCATAACCTTGTATCGGGACTCCGTGAGATTCCCGACGAGCAGTTCGTTTGCGATAACGTCTACGATTTCCTTAGTTCGCATCCCGTCGATACGGATACGATCAACCCGTACGTTTTCTGGAGCAGCAAGTTTTACACTCGGAACCTTATATATAAGGATGAGAGGTTCGAGATGATGGCGATCTGTTGGGAGCGTGGGCAGGTTTCCCGCGTGCACAACCATGCGGAACAACGCTGCTGGATGACCGTGCCGATCGGAAGATTGAAGGGACAGAACTTTGCTGTCGAGTCGATTGACGAATCAAAAGGTTACTGTAAACTGATCGAGACCGACAGTTTTGAGCTTGCCGAGTGCCTCGCAGCAAAAGTTGAGCTTGAAGAACCGATCCATCAGATACTGAACCTCGCCGAATTTGAAGAGCGGGCGGTCAGCATTCATATATATTCGAAGCCGTTCGACACCTGCGTTTCTTATTGCCGCGATACCGATACGTTCAAGACCGTTAACCTGTGCTACACGAGCGTGGACGGGAAGTTGTGCGACGGGATCATGCTCTAGTCGGCTGGCGAAACGGGCATCATGACCACGCCGCCGAACCGAGCCTCTTGTGCCCGGCACTCAACGCCGTCGACGAAGCAAACATCTGAAAGATACGCCTCGCGGTTATCTAAAAATGTCGCGACTAACCCGCCGTTAATGCTCGCATTGCCAAATACGACCGGGCGGCCATCGATCGTACGGGCACGCCCCATGCATTCGCCGCAAAGATAATTTGGGTACCTTTCGCTCCACCCGACCTCGATCTTGCAGATCGGGCAGAACTGTTGTTTTATCGCCGTTTCCACCGGACACCGTCCTTTGTGTCTTCCAGAATAATACCCTTTTCCGCGAGCAGATCGCGGATCTCATCCGACCGAGCAAAATTTCGATTGCGGCGAGCCTCTTGACGCTCTTCGATCAACGATTCTATCTCCGCGTCCAGCATTGCGATTTCTTCTTTGCCAAAGATGCCCAGAACCGAGTCGAACTTCTCAACGGCATCGAGCACTCTCGTCTTGTCGTCGGCTCGCAACTGGTCGGCAGCGAGAGCCGTATTGATCTCCCGGACGAGATTGTGCACCGCCGCCAACGCTTCGGCAGTGTTTAGATCGTCATCCATTCCTTTCTCAAAGTCGCTGACAGCCTTTTCTACCAATTTAACGATATCGGCGTTTGATCCGTCGTCTACGCGTGCGTCCTTAACCAGCGCCCGAAAATTCCGAAGCCGCTCGACCGTCGCTTCCGCCCCCTGCAGACCTTCGAAAGTAAAATTCAGTTGCTTGCGGTAGGGAACCGAGAGGAGCAGGTACCGTATTGCCCGCGGCGAATAACCCTGGTCCCGCAGATCACGGAAGGTAAAAAAGTTTCCCTTTGATTTCGACATCGTGACGTCGTCGATCTTCAGGAACTCGCTGTGGATCCAGTACTTCGAGAACTGCTTGCCGGTCGCACCCTCGCTTTGAGCGATCTCATTTTCATGATGGGGGAACTGAAGGTCCATTCCGCCCGCATGGAGATCGAATGTTTCGCCTAGATACCGCATCGACATTGCAGAACACTCGATATGCCAGCCAGGCCGCCCGCGGCCGAAAGGAGCGTCCCATCCCGGTTCTTCATCCTCGCCGACCAACTTCCAGAGTGCAAAATCGCGTGCGTCTTCTTTGTCGTATTTGTCGGTGTCTATACGTTCGCTGCCGCCGTGGATGTTGCCCGAAAAGTTGATCTTCGAAAGCTTTCCATATTCGGGAAACGCTGCGATCCGGTAATAGATCGATCCGTCCGATTCGTAGGCCTTACCATTCTCGATAAGCTTCGAGATGATGTCGATCATCTCCGCTATGTGGTGGGTAGCGCGCGGAGTCACGTCCGGCCGTTCATTCCCGAGGGCATCGAAATCTTCCCAGAAATACTGAATGTAAGGTGCGGTAAATTCGTCGATGGTGATGCTGCGGGCCTTCGCTTCGTTTATGATGCGATCGTCAATGTCGGTGAGATTAAATACATGCGTGACATCGTATTTTTTGTACTTTAAATACCGGCGAAGAATATCACCGAAGACGAACGTCCTGAAATTTCCGATGTGGGCAAAGTTCCACACGGTCGGACCGCACATGTACATGCGGACCTTGTTGTCTTCGATCGGATGAAACTCTTCGATGCTTCTCGATAAAGTGTTGAAAAATCTGAGCATATTTCGTGACGAGTAACTTAAACGGACAGTATATTCCGTTGAAAAGGAAGGCTCAATGACGCGAGCTATTTTGAAGCAATATCGAGCAGATATATATCAGATTCGTTTTCGAAGGTGGTGTAATAAAGCTTCGTCCCATCCCTGCTGAGTCCGATGCTACGCATCTCGTCCCTGATCTCCGGTATGGCTTCACGCACCTCTTTGGTTACTACGTTTGCGATCATCGGCCGTCGTCCTCTCAGGAAGATGATCCGTTTCGAATCCGGAAACCATCTTGGGACCGCGGGGTTTTCAGTTAGACGAGTGTATGTTTGTGACTCGAAAGAATAAATTCCGGTTCCCGGGCCGTAGGCCGAATCGAAATTCCCGGCGAGCAGTTTTCCGTCGGGCGACCAAGCCCTGGTTCGGAACCACCCGCCGTTCTCGGTTCGCGGCAGCGGAGCGATCTGTGTCAGGTCTATCGGTTGTTCGATATCTCCGATAAAACTTGTTTGCTCGTTATCGAATACAAATCGCCTACTGTCCGGAGCCCAAACCGGGATCGAGGCGACCCCTGCCTCTGAGGGCGTTAATTGCCGAAGATTCGTGCCGTCAGAGTTCATCAACCATACTTGGTAGGTTCCCGACCGGTCTGAAACGAATAGTATCTTTGTTCCGTCTGGGGACAGACGCGGATAGCGGTCAAAATGGCTGTCGTTCGTCAAACTTCGGAGATCCGTTCCATCAGCCTTCAGCGAAACGATGTCTTCCTGATTTTTTCGGATCAAACGGGCGAAGAAACGTTGGCCGTCGGGCGACATTTCGACATTCGTGAACTCGAAATCGCCGCGAGTCACCGCCTCTACGTTGCCGACTGTTTTTTCTGATTTTGCGTCAAAATCGACGATACGGATGTTTGCACGGACATTGGTATTGACGTAGGCCATACGTCTACCATCAGCCGCAAACGAGAGGTGACGATTAAAACGGGCAGCGGTCGGGACGAGCTCCGGTTCACCGGTCGGTTGGCCGCTTTCGATGTCAATCCGCGATCGCCAGATCGCCATGTCGCCGCGGCGGTCGCTTGAAAAATACAAGTAGCTGCCGTCCGTCGACCAAACCGGATTCCAGTTCGTATTCCCGGCATCGGTGAACAGAACCGGCGTTCCGCCACTCGCAGGTATTGTCTCCACGACCCGTTCTCCTGAATCGCCCGACATCCAGTATGCGATGCGGTCGCCGCGTGGCGACCATGCTGGCTGTAGAGCGAATGAATCGATCAGCATTCGCTTTTCGCCCGTCTCGATATCAACGATCCAAAGCGCGCTCCGCGTCCTAACCGACGGGATCGGTTGGTGGCCTGTCGCGACAACGATCGACCTGCCGTCAGGCGACCAAGATGGTGAGAAACCGAAGTCGGAAACGCGTCTCGGGTTCTCTCCCGTCGCGCCCATAATATAGATCCCCGCCGGTTCGCGGTCCGAACGAAACGCTATCATGTTGCCGTCCGGAGAGTAGGCAGGCATCGTGTCCCGTGCCGGCGAATCGGCCGTCAGGTTGATAGCATTGGAGCCACCGATCCGTAAAAGGTAAATATCGTCGCCGGCTCCCAGGTCAGTCACATACAGAAGCGACCGGCCGTCGGGCGAAAGTGAAGGATAAGCCTCTGTTCCGGCTGCAAATGTCAGCTGGACACTATTTGCTGCCGACCATTTGGCGGCGTTCGGTCGCGCTTCGTTGAAGAATAAATAGAAAATACCGAAGCTGACGAAAAAAGCGGCCATGATGACCGCGGCAAGAAAAGACCAGTCGCGATACCGTCCAGCGACCTGAAGGCGGGAACTCGAACTGCCGCTCCACGAAGGTGACGAATCGATCTCACGCAGCACTCGTTTCAGGTCCGCACGCAGATCAGCGGCAGATTGGTAGCTAACGTCGGGATCCTTTTCAAGAGCCTTCAGCAGTATTCGGTCAAGCTCTTCGGGTATTTCAGAATTTAGTTCGCTTGGCAGCGGCGGGGTTTCCGTCACAATAGCCTGAAGCGTCGCCTGACGGCTCCCTTTTTTGAACGGATTCGTTCCGGTCAGAAATTCGTAAAGTACGACACCGGCACTCCAAAGATCCGTTCGATGATCGACCGGGTCGCCGCTGATCTGTTCAGGCGACATATATCCCGGAGTGCCGATCAGCATGCCCTTAGAGGTCTTCGCCATGTCGATCTTGGGACCGTCAACCGCGTCGGTGAGCTTTGCGAGGCCGAAATCAAGGATCTTTGCATACCCGTCGCGGCGGATCATTATGTTCTCGGGCTTGATGTCGCGATGGATAATTCCCGCGTTATGTGCGGCAGAAAGAGCGTCGCAGATCTGTATGGAATTAAGGAGAATATTTCGGAGCTTGAAATCGCGTCCGATCAGTTCGCGAAGGGTCTTGCCTTCGACGAACTCGGTTGCGATATAGTTAACGCCCTCGTAGTTTCCGACGTCGTAAACGGTCACGATGTTCGGATGGTTCAACTGCGAGATCGCCCGTGCCTCCTGCTCGAATCGCTTTACGCGTTCGTCGTTCGAAATGAACTCCGGGGGCAGTATCTTAAGAGCAACACGCCGATGCAGCCTCTCGTCGCGGGCCAGATATACCTCGCCCATTCCGCCTGCTCCGATAAGCTCTTCGACCTTGTAGTTCGCAATTGTTTTGTCGAGAAAACGGTATTCGGACTCGGTTGCACGCTCTTCCGCGAGAGCCGCGGCGGCAGCAGCACCCATTGCCGACTCATTTAAGAAGTTCTCGCTCGGCCTCTGGGCAGCGAGCAGGCGCAGTACCTCGTTGCGGAGGTCATTGTCGTCGCCGGACTGTTCAGCCACAAATGCCGCACGATCCGCATCAGGCAGATCAAGTGCGGCATCTACGAGATCGTCGATCAGTTTCCAGCGCGTCGGATCCATCAGTCATTTTTAAGACGGAGGTAGAGCCATGCCTTTGCCTTCTGCCATTCACGCATGACGGTTATCGGTGCTACGCCGATGACCTCTGCGGTCTCTTCGACGGAAAGACCGCCGAAGTATCTCAATTCAACGATCCTCGATTTTCGCTCGTCGAACTCGGCTAGCTCGCTCAAGGCCTCGTCCAGTTCTACAAGGTCCGCTGGACGCCCGTCACTAACGTCTGCGGCTTCCATCAATGACACCTTGTAGATGGGCGAGTCCTTTCCACGCGGACGCTTTCGCGCGAAATCGACCAATATGCGCCGCATCAATTGCGCGGAAACTCCGAAGAAATGGGCCCGATTCTCGAACTTTGCATTCTTCCAGTCGATCAAGCGGATGTACGCCTCGTTTACCAAGGCGGTCGTCTGGAGCGTGTGGTCTCCCCGCTCGCGCGCCATGTACCGACGCGCGATCCTGCGGAGTTCGTCGTGGACTATCGGCGTCAACTCCGCAAGTGCGTCCTGATCGCCGTCACTCCATTTGCGAAGAAGTTCTGTAACGTCCTGTGAATTTGCTTCCCGCATCAATAATATCGGCTACTTCCGGGCGGAGAAATCTCTCCAAATTTAGCACACTTACCGACCCCAGAAAATAATTTCCGCATTAATGATAGTTTCTGCGAAAACCGCTCGCATTCATCTTCGGACGCAGTACGGTGGACGGTTTTGCGAATTTGGCGATCTGAGGGCCCCGGCTCGCGTTAGTTTCATCAGGAGTGGCTTATGGCACATAGAGAGAGCATTCAAGATAAACACGTAAAGGGATTCTTATTCGGGCAGGACTATTTCTGGGCAGTGTCGAATCCGGTCGGATATACCTGCAGAAACAAAAAGGAAGACGTTCTTCTGGTTCAGTTCTTTTTGAACAAGATAATCAATCAGCTTAGACAAGAAATAACGGTCGATATCATTGCAGGCACCGAGCCAAGCACCACGCCGTTCAAGGGGATTCCAAAATCGCTCGTTCCGGACGGCGATTTCGGCGGAAAGACCTGGGGAGCGATCAAGTGGCTTCAACGAGAGTGCATCGTGCCTCCGATGGTAGCCGATGGGATGGTGAGCGCCGCTGATGGAACGAAGGCGCTAACGCCGAAAAATAAACGCTTCTACACGATATATGTACTCAATCACATATATGCATCGGAGTTTCAGCATTACTTTCACGATATCCGTAGCGATCCCGATCTTCCGCCGCTTCTTTGCACACATTTGAGCGGACCGCTGCCCGACCTCACGTGACCGACATCGACAGGCTCGTAACCTACGGAGATAAAGCTATGACAAACGAACAGATCGAACTGGTGACAAAGAGCTTTGAAAAAATAGCCCCGCGGGCAGACGAAGCGGCCGCATTGTTTTACAACCGACTATTTGAACTGGACCCTGCGCTCATGAATCTCTTTAAGGGTGACCTTAGCGAACAGGGCTTGAAGCTGATTCACATGATCGGAGTCGCCGTGAATGGCCTTAGCCGTATCGACGACATTCTTCCTGCCGTTCGCTCGCTAGGAGCACGGCACGCAGTCTACGGGGTTAAGGATGCCCACTATGAAACCGTCGGGTCCGCGCTTCTCTGGACTCTTGCGAAAGGACTCGGCCCGGATTTCACTGAAGAGACCAAGGAAGCATGGAACACGGCATATTCGCTTCTGGCTCGGACCATGAAAGAAGCTGCACGCACCGCCGAATTTGCCCGGTGAACAATGGCGTCGGCTTGAGAGCAACGAATACCAACGGAGGTAGACGATGGATAGATATGAACAGGTACGGTACGAGGCTGCGGTCGTCGCTCTTCGAGAAGAGGCGAAAGGCGTAAAAGAGGTTGGGGCACAAAACCGCGGCCCTCAGATCGACATTTATAAGGCGCGTGCCCATTCGCCGAAGTCATCCAATCACGAGTGGTGTGGGTTTTTTGTCTACTATTGTCTTAGCGAAGCGGCAAACAAATTCAGCGTTCCGCTGCCGTTTATCCCGGAAAAGCTTTGGAGCGGCTACAAGCTGACGAAGTGGTCAAACGAGAATCCGCAATGCATCGTCCGAACGAGCCCCTGCTATCCCGGCGACATTTACGTCATGAAGAATGGCCACATCGGCATCGTTGTTAGCCAGGGCCCGGGAACTATCGTACATACCGTCGACGGAAATCAATCGCAGATGAATCGAGGCTATAGCCTGAAACAAAGGACGCGGAACATTGTCGATATGCGGGTCATCATTCGTATTGTATGACCGTAAGCTGATCAGACGGTTGGTGCCATGGAGCGGTGGATCTCTTCTTCAAGCGAGCCTGCCTGAATAAGGTCCGGGCCGACATACGCGGCCCGGGCCTCTTCCGAAAAAAGTAAATCCCTTGAATAGAACCTGAGCGGAAACTCTTTATCGAAACCCGCAACGAGTGCGTTCGTTCTTTCTAACGATGACAATGAAGGTGTCATCAAAAGAAAAGCGTACGCGGTCCGCATCCAAAACACCGTGATGGTCTCGTGATACGGCATTTCTTTTTCAAGATCGACGTTGAAACCGTTGGTCAGCAGGTTCCGGATGCCGCTACGCATCTTGTTCGTCGCTGCCTCCAGGCCGAATGCTTCAACGTAATGTAGTGCAACGAGCAGATGTTCGGCATGTTTCCACTCGTCGCGGCCGATGGTCGCGTTTTCAAAAGAACGGACGACCGCCAATATTTCATCTTCGCTTTTATATCTGCTCATTATCGTTTCTCCAAAACGCAAAAAGACGGAAGCAGGCCGTTCGTTCCGGACGCTTCCGTCTATTTTGAAAGACGAAGAATATCGCGGTTTCCGGCCATCCGTCAATAAAAAACCGAATAGCCGTAAATAATTAAAGTCGGTCCGGTCCGCCGATCGGCGAACCGCGATGTCAGGTCAGGCAGCGATCTGGATCACCTGTTCGTCTTCCACATCGTCCATGAAAAGGTACTTCTTCCATTCAGGACGCGACTCGGCGTAATGACAAAGCAATACGTGGTCTAGCCCGAGGCGAAGAAGCTTTTGCGATGTCAGCAGCGGCATGCGTGCCTGTTCCGGCGTACGGTTGCCCTTACGCTGGTTGCACTTCACACAAGCCGTGACCAGGTTCTGCGGCGTGCTTTCGCCGCCCTGTGCCCGAGGCAAAATATGGTCGAGCGTCAGGTCTCGTGCATGCTTGTGCTCACCGCAATACTGGCAGCGGTAGCG
>JAUCQE010000430.1 GCA_030372865.1 Pyrinomonadaceae bacterium | reverse complement strand
TCTCGTGGGCTCGGAGATGTGTATAAGAGACAGGTTCCGCCTCGTTGATCTCGCGGAAGGATGTCCGCCATGCGCCGTCCGTGGCCGTTCGCGACTTTTCTAAATGGGCGGGGTACCAGTCGGCGTTGTAACCTTTCAGACCGACGTAGGTCAGGTCCGGCCCTTCCATCCCGCTTTGATCGCCGCCGGCCCTGAGCGTGCCGCCTTTTCCGTCGAGCCGGTGGCACGCATAGCAGTCCATCCGTTCGAATGTCTTCCGCGCATTCTCAAGCCGCGGCAAATTCGGCACGTTGAGCGGCGTGTGGCATCTGCCGCAGCTCGCATATGCGTATTTCGCCGGCAGCATCGGCTCGGTCCAGAAATGGACATTGCCGTGAGCGTCGTCCTTTTCCGTCGCCTGTCCCTGCCCGCCGTGGCAGACGGTGCAGCCCATGTCCGCAGGCGAATGATAGACCGGCTTGTGCGGTGCCCCGACGCGCGTCCCGGTCGTGATCTGCTCGCCCGAAGCCATTCCGACATGGCACGTCACGCAGCGGTCGGTAAGCCTCAATTCCGGATTCACGATCTGCCGCAGTTGAACGGCGGCTGGCCCTTCGGGAGTTACAGCATCGGCCTGTATCGAGTGCCATTCCTTAAGAAAGTTCTCGCTTATCGCCGCGGCTGCGAGGAGTGCAAACACGCCGATGCTGGATATCATCAGGAGGTACTTGTTCTTATTCATCGCGTCAATGCCCTCCCCAATCCGCCGGCGACCAGAAGAACTCCCAGTTCGGGCCGCGGAAATATGTGCCGATAACGGTCAGCACGATGAACCCGCACAGGAAACATGTGAACAGCGCGAGGGCACCGGCACGCGTGGAGTTGTACCGCCTGAGTGCCCATATCGAGAACGCCGCGTAAATGGCTGTCAGGACCGTTCCCGGATTAATGAACGTGATGAAGAGCTGAGGTATGTTAGGGAACCACTCGCGAAGCCAGCCGAACTTGATAGCGAATGCTTCGACCAGTATCGACGCTCCGAAACCGACCGCGGCCGACCATTTCACGAGGCGTCCGCCGCCCGGCCCGCCGAACCATTCGCCCGTGCCTTCCTGCTCGCGGTCGAGGAACGGGATAAGCCCGAGCCCGATCACGCAAAGCATCGGAATGCCGATGCCGCCCATGAACGCGGAGAACGAAACTATCTCCTGCAGCCCGAGGAAATACCACGGGGCCTTCGCCGGGTTCTCGGGCACAAGCGGATTCGCAAGTTCCTTAAGCGGCGCGTCCGAAACGAACGCCAGCCCGAGACAGATCAGCACCGTCAGCATCAGCACGCCAAGCTCCGCATAAAAGAGGTGCGGCATCGACGGCACCGTGTGCTCCGGCCCGCTGCCGACCGCCGGCGTCTTTCCTTTCACGACCGCCGCGAGGTGATAGGTCTTCGCCGGAGCATCGGTAAAGACCGGATAGAATTCCTTTGCTTCGTCGGCGACCCTCGCGTCGGCATCCTTCGGCTTGGCAAGCCCGCCGTCTTTTCTTATCCGCCAGAAATGCACCGCCATCAGCATCGCCAGCGTCAGAGGCAATATCATCACGTGAAGCAGATAGAACCTGATCAACGCCTCCTCGCCGACGATGTCCGAACCGAGCAGTATCTCCCGTTGCAGTCCGCCGATATCCATGAACTCGGTTATGCCGATCGCGTCTGTGATCTCACGCGGCGACTGGGCGATGTTGGCACCGATCGTGATAGCCCAGTATGCTAGCTGGTCCCACGGCAGCAGATAACCGGTGAACGAAAGGCCGAGTGTCGTGACCAACAAACCCCAACCGATGAACCAGTTGAACTCACGCGGCTTGCGGTACGACGCCGTGTAGAATGCACGAGCCATGTGGAGTATCACGCCGACGACCATTACGTTCGCCGCCCACCGGTGTATGTTCCGCATGAACCGCCCCGTCGGCACGATGAAGTGAATGTCCTTTATCGATTGATATGCGACGTCCGGGTACGGCTTGTAATAGAACATCAGCAAGATGCCGGTCACCAGCGTGATCAGGAACGCCGCCGTCGTCATGATGCCGAGCCCCATCGTCGTGCTCCACCGCAGGCTCCACAGATGCGTCCGCACGGAGTGCAGGTGCAGAAAGACGTTGCCGAAAATGAACGTCGAACGCGTGCGGTCTGTCTTCGGCGGCCCGCCGCGGAACATCGCCCGGTACACGTGGCTCGGTATCGCCCGGAGATTGTTCCAGAACTCGTGCAGTGCTGAATAGCCTTGGGCTTCCATAATTGCTTCCTATATCTTTGTGCCCGTCTTGACGGTCGTTTCCTCATCGACCGTGTAGGTCGAGCCGCTCTTTGAGACCTTCAGCCACGGGAGCGGTTTCGGTGCGGGGCCTTTGCGGACGGTGCCGTCTTTCTCAAAGCCCGACCCGTGGCACGGGCACTCGAACCCCGTCGTCCCGGCCTTGACGATACAGCCGAGATGCGTGCAGATGGTCGAGATAGCGAAAACGCCCTCGCCGTCGCGAAAGACGGCAACATTCCTCCCCGGCGGCACGAACGGCTCGCCTTCGACAAGCGTGTCCGGCAGCGCGACCGAGAACTTCTTCGCCGGCGAGGCCGACACCGCTGCCTTCGGCAGCTTCAGCATTCCAAAGATCGAAAGGATGAATGCCGCCGCCATCGACCCCAGTGCCGCAAGGCCGAGGAAATCACGCCGCGGCATCGGTTCGGGGTCGAATCTTGACTGCTTCTCTGAGGGATTCGTTGTCATTTTGAACTCCATTGCGTTTGAAATGTCACGCGTTCCATCGTTATCGCGTCCACCGGACACCGAACGGCGCATAACGCACAGCGGATGCAGCGGTCCTCGTCCTTCAGGATCGCCGAGCACTCGGCCGCTTCACCGTCGCCGCAGGCGTCATCGCCGAACATCTCGCTGATGTCGGCATCGGGCTCGATAGCATCCAGCGATATCAGTTTCAGGCATTCGGTCGGGCACACGTCGGCACATCCGCCGCACAGCACACAGCGGTTGCCGTCAAACACCGGCGTCACCCCGCAATCGAGGCACCGCGAGGCCTCGCGCATCGCCTCGGCCGGGCTGAACCCGATCTCGACCACCTTTTCGGGATGTTCAAGCCGCTCGGCGGGCTCGATCGTCGGCACCTCGACGCGGCGGATCGATTCGTAACCGCGTTCGCGGCGGTAGCGGTCGAGCACGACGTGCGTCTTCACGATCTCGCGTTCGATCTTTCGCCCTGTCAGGTAGTGGTAGACCGATCTCGCCGCGGCCTTTCCCGACGCGACGGCGTCGATCAGGAGCCGCGTCCCGTGTGCAAGGTCGCCGGTGACGAACACGCCGGGAGCGGTGGTGGAAAGCGTGTCGCGGTCGACCTTAAGCCAGTCGCCCCGCATCCGCTCGACGTCCTGCCCACCATCTTCCAAAAACCCGAGTGCCGGAGCCTGCCCGACCGCGAGGAGAACCGTGTCGCACGCGATGGTCCGCGTATCCTTATCGTCATAGACCGGGGCGAACTTCCGGTTCTCGTCGTAAACACGCAGGCACCGTCGAAACCGAACGCCTGTTACTCGGCCCGCGTCGTCGCGGACGATCTCCGTCGGGCCCCAGCCGTTGCTTCGCTCGATGCCTTCTTCGTCGCCTTCGACGATCTCGATCGTATCGGCTGGCATTTCCTCCGCGCTTTCCAGTGACACAAGGTGAACGCGGGTGGTTCCGGCAAGCCGTGCCGCGGTCCGTGCGGCGTCAAACGCGATCTGGCGGACGACCGACCTCGCGACGTCGTATGCGACGTTGCCGCCGCCGATGACGACCACGCTGTCGCCGGCCTCGAACGGCTCGCTTAACGAGACCGCCCGCAAGAGGTCAACACCGCCGATCACGCCCGGGCCCGATTCGCCCGGCAGCCCGAGACCGCGTGACGATTTCGCCCCGACCGCGATGACGACCGCCGCGAAATCCTTTCGCAGCTGAGCAAACGAAATATCGCGGCCGATCCGCACGCCGCACCTTATCTCGACGCCGAGTGCCTCGATCACCGCTATCTCTTTTTCTATCAGTTCGCGCGGCAGGCGATATGCCGGGACGCCGACCGCGAGCATTCCGGCCGCGACCGGTTCTGCCTCGAAGACCGTCGGGCGAAATCCGAGCAGTGCCAGATCGTGGGCGGCGGAAAGTCCCGCCGGGCCGGCACCGATTATCGCCACACGGCTGCCGTCGCCCTTCACGACGTGGCCATTCGTCGCGGCCCGCAGTAGCGACGCCATCTCTTCGGCGTCTGCCGCGACCGTCGGTTCAAAGTCGATTATCGAATCAAGCACCTCGCCGACCGGCAGCACGTCCGGCCCAGCCTTTTCGCACGCAAACCGCTTCAGCGCGCGGATCGCGATCGGGCGGTCCTGCCCGACGAACTTTCCGTCGTCATTTACTTTCGGTATCTTTCCCCGCCGGCAGGCGATCTCGCATGGGGCACCGCAGATGCGGCCGCAGATCGAGGCAAACGGGTTCGGCCCGCGGGCGATCAGGTAGGCTTCCTCAAACCGCCCTTCGGCTATCGCACGCACATAACCGCGTGCATCCGTGTGGACGGGGCACGCCACCTGGCATGAGATCAGGTTCTTGTGATAGTCGGAGTCCGGGACGTGGATCTTTAGCGGCAACATTTCGACCCTCGGCGATGCAGGATGATTTAGGATCGAATTTTATCGGCACATTGCCGGCGTCGATATGATCCAGATCATACGACCTCGGCCACGCCGGCTGTCTAAGAACATCTCACACAGAAAACGCCGCTCGCTTGTCGCGAACGGCGTCCGGTCATTACGTGTCTGCGGAAACTACTACGGCCGCCCGGTCGCACGACGCGCCCATTTATTGGCACCGAGCACCTGGATATAGTTGTTGCGTTCGTAGTCGGTGGGATCAGGAATGTTCTTCTGGCTCATCGACCCGCGAAACGCATCCAGCGAGGCGAACGGCATATCGTTCATGTAAAGCGCGAGGCCGTTAAGGATCGTACGGATCTCGCCGATGCCGTTTTGCAGGAGGATCGACGCGCACATTCCTACGTCGGCCCCGGCAAGCAGGTATTTGATAAGCTGTTCCGCACTATGAATGCCCGTGGTCGCAGCCAGCGATGCGGGAATGCGGCCATAAAGTACCGCGATCCAAAGCAGCGGCAGCCGTATTTCCGCCGGCGTACTAAGATCGAGGCTCGGGATGACCTTGCGTTCATAAATATCGTAGTCCGGCTGATAGAAACGGTTGAACAGCACTAACGCATCGGCACCGGCATCCGCTAGACGCCCCGCCATGTTCCCGATCGAGGAAAAGTAGGGGCTAAGCTTAACGGCGATCGGAATGTCGATAGTATCGCGGAGCAATTTGACGATATCGACGTATCTCTGCTCGACCTCGTCCGAGGTCATCTGAACATCGCCCGGAATAAAATAGATGTTTACCTCCAGCGCGTCGGCGCCTGCGTGTTCGAGATCGCGGGCGTGTTCGATCCAACCCTCCGTGGTCGTCCCGTTGAGGCTTGCGATGATCGGTATAGAGGCACGCTCCTTCGCCCGCCGTACGAGCTCAAGATACTTGACGCTGCTGACGGTGTTCTCCAGGTGTTCGGGAAACATCTCCAGGGCCTCGGGGTTAAAGTTCATTGAGGCCTTGCTGATGCTCTCCAGAACTTCGGCCTCGCGGCGGATCTGCTCTTCAAAGAGCGAGAACAGTACGACCGCACCGGCACCGGCGTCCTCCATTGCTAAAATGTTATCCAGCCGCTGCGAGAGCGGGTTTGCCGAAACGACAAGCGGCGACCGCAGCTTCATTCCCATGTACGTGGCTGTTATGTCCGCCATGATTTCTCCTCCTTTGAACGGCCGCTAAAAAACCGGTTGGAAGTCGCCGGCACCAAAGCCCGCCATTTCCTCATACGTCTTCCATCTAAGGTCGACGATCTCCTGTGCCAGCCGCATCAACCGCTCAGCTTCCTGCGGCGCGGTCTGCGTCAGTACCTTGTACCTCAATTCGTTGTAAGCGTAATCCTTCAGCCTGATGGTCGGCCGCGGCGAATCCAGAACGAACGGGTTCTGCCCGTTGCGGCGAAGCACCGGGTTATAGCGGATCAGCGGCCAGTAAGCCGAAGCGACGGCCATCTTCTGCTGTTCCAGCCCTTTCTCCATGTCTATGCCGTGGGCGATGCAATGGCTGTACGCCAGGATCAGGGAAGGCCCGTCGTATGCCTCAGCCTCGCGAAGTGCAAGAACGGTCTGCTGCGGGTTTGCTCCCATCGCGATCTGTGCGACATACACATTGCCGTACGAGATCGCCTGAAGTGCGAGATCCTTTTTCCCGACGCGTTTCCCGGCCGCGGCAAATTTTGCAGACGCGGCAGTCGGCGTTGCCTTGGACATCTGTCCGCCCGTGTTTGAGTAAACCTCGGTATCGAGCACCAGCACGTTGACGTTGCGTCCGCTTGCCATAGCATGGTCGAGCCCGCCGGCACCGATGTCGTATGCCCATCCGTCGCCGCCGAGCAGCCAAACGCTGCGATGCACGAGCTGGTCCGCGAGCGACGAAAGATGCTTTGCTTCAATGCGGTCGATACCGCTCAGCTTTTCGCGAAGCCGGCCGACGCGTTCGCGCTGGCGGCTGATCTGGCTTTCCAATTCCTGCGGGGCCGTGATGATCTCATCCACAAGCTCGCCGCCGATCTCGTCACGAAGTTCGCCGAGCAGACGATGTGCGGTCTCAAGCTGCTTGTCGGCGGTGATCCGCATGCCGAGCCCGAACTCCGCATTGTCCTCGAACAGCGAGTTCGACCACGCCGGCCCCTGTCCGCGGCTGTTCCTTGACCACGGCGTCGTCGGAAGATTGCCGCCGTAGATCGATGAGCAGCCCGTCGCGTTCGCCACGATCAGCCGGTCGCCGAAGAGCTGCGTCAATACCTTTATGTACGGCGTCTCGCCGCATCCGGCGCATGCACCGGAGAATTCGAACATCGGCTCGAGGAACTGCACGCCGTGGACGGTCGAGAAATCGACCTCGGGCTTTTC
>JAUCQE010000429.1 GCA_030372865.1 Pyrinomonadaceae bacterium | reverse complement strand
CCGAGCGGCTTCATCCCGACGATCGCGAACGCGTTTCGCACAGCATAAAGCGAGCTATCGATTCCGGCTCGACCCACTGGACCGAAGAGTACCGGTACAGAAGACGCGACGGCTCATTTGCGTTCGTCGTCGACCGCGGCTATGTGGTTCGCGACGAAAACGGAAGATCGGTGCGAATGCCCGGTTCGATGATGGACGTAAGCGAACGCAAATCGCTCGAAGAACAGCTGACGCATCAGGCCCTGCACGATCCGCTGACGAAGATCGCGAACCGTGCGCTGTTCCGCAATCGCGTCGACCATTCGCTGGCAAAGCTCTCGCGAAGCAATACGACCATCGCCGTTCTCTTTCTCGACCTTGATAACTTCAAGGCGATAAATGATTCGATGGGCCATGCCGCCGGCGACAAACTTCTCGTGCTGGTCGCCGAACGCCTGCAGGACTGCCTCAGGAACACGGACACGGCGGCCCGCCTTGGCGGCGATGAGTTCGCAGTGCTGGTCGAATCAGTCCACCGCACCGATGAGGCGGTAAACATTGCCGAACGCATACTCGAGGTCTTCCGGCATCCGTTCGTGATCGAAGGAAAGGAGGTCCGTGTCGGAACGAGCATCGGCATCGCCGCCTGTGCCGAGGACAATGCCGGCTCCGAGGCTCTTCTTAGGAATGCCGATCTTGCGATGTATCTCGCAAAGAGCCAGGGCAAGGGCAAGTACGTGATCTTTGAGCCAAAGATGCACGACGCCTTAATGGAACGGATCGAGCTTGAGGACGATCTGCGGCGTGGAATTGAGGAGGAGGAATTCACGATCCACTACCAGCCTATCCTCGACCTCCAGTCGAACAAGCTCGTTGGAATGGAGGCTCTCGTCCGTTGGCTGCATCCGCGCTACGGGCTGATCGGGCCGATGAAGTTCATCCCGCTTGCGGAAGAGACCAACCTGATCGTGCCGCTCGGCGAGTGGATATTGGGCGAAGCGTGCCGGCAGGTCAATGAATGGCGGTCGGAGCATACATTCGACGTCTCTGTAACGGTCAACATTTCTATCCGGCAGTTTCAGCAGCCCGACCTTGTCGATAGCGTCAGGAACGCTCTTGAAAGGTCCGGCCTGCCGCCTAAGGCTTTGATCCTGGAGATAACGGAAAGCTTTATGATGCAGGACACCGAAGCGACCATCGTCAAGCTACAGCAGCTAAAAGACCTGGGCGTG
>JAUCQE010000428.1 GCA_030372865.1 Pyrinomonadaceae bacterium | reverse complement strand
CGATGTCGGCGTCGTCCATGATGATGATGGCGTTCTTGCCGCCCATCTCGAGCGAGACGAGCTTGTTGTCGCGGGCACACTGTTCGGCGATGATGCGGCCGGTGTCGGTCGAGCCGGTGAAGGAGATCAGGCGGACGTCCTTGTGCCCGACGAGCGCGGCTCCGGCCTCGGAATAGCCGTTGACGAGGTTGACGACGCCCTTCGGAATGCCGGCCTGCTCGCATGCCTTGACGAGGTTGAGCGCGGATAGCGGCACGTCCTCGCCGGATTTTATGACGACCGTGTTGCCGCAGACGAGTGCGGGGATGAGCTTCCACGACGGGATCGCCATCGGGAAGTTGAACGGCGTGATCAGGCCGCTGATGCCGACCGGCTGGCGGACGCACATCGCGAACTTGTTCTTCATCTCGGCGGGCGTCGTAAAGCCGTGCAGGCGGCGGCCCTCGCCGGCCGTGTAATAGGTGCAGTCGATGGCCTCCTGGACGTCGCCGCCGGCTTCCTTGAGCACCTTGCCCATCTCACGGGTCATCTCTTCGGTGTAACGCTGCTTGTTGTCGCGGATGATCTCGGCGAGCGTGAAGAGAAGCTCGGCACGCTTGGGTGCGGGCGTCTGCCGCCAGCGGGTCGCGGCGTTCTTTGCGGCTGCGACCGCGGCGTTAACGTCGTCCGCGTTGGACTTTGGAAAACGGCCGACGATGTCGGAGGTGTCCGCCGGGTTCACGTTGTTGAACCACTCGCCCGAGGAGCTTTTTACCCACTCGCCGCCGATGTAGTTGTGATAGGTCTTGGTTGAAGGTTTCGAGGCCCGCTTGGCCTTCGCTTGTTTTGCCTGTGCCATATTTCACTAGATTACAAGCAAAAAAAGAAAAGTTCCAATGGGGCGGTTTTAGGAGGTTTTTGCCACGAATTAACACTAATTATTGTTCGTTGATAAATCGGTATGAATGGGGTTACCTTCTAAAGTTCAGGTACAGGAAAGCGATTCGTGAAAATCTGTGTTAATTCGTGGCTAAAATCAAAGACGCTTTGCCCGCGAAATACGCGAAAGGCCGCGAATAGGAAGAACGAAGTTCTTTTTTACTTTCGTGCCGATCCGCGTTGTTCGCGGGCAATTTCTTCTCCGGGCAGCGCTGGACGTTTTTATCTTTCAGCGATCCGCTTTCAGTTCGATGGCGTTTCTGGTGCGGCGTATTTTGGCTCAGCTCGTGGTGTGGGCTGCGTCGTGAATAGGAGCAGGCCCTCCACCTCGTTGTCGTCTCGGATGCCGCCGATGCGGATATCAATTCTGGCGGCCGTACCGGCATCACGATTTGCGATCAGCTTGCGCACGGAGCCCACATATCTTTCTGCTTCTTTTGATCGGCCCCTTTTGTAATAGACGAGAATATAGCCCTTCAGATCTTTTCTGTCACGAACTCGTGTCATGAAGTCGAGGAGGTTATGAAAATCCGGGTCGCTAAAGCTCCGCAGCTTTTCCTCGAAGTAAATAGAATAAGTCTGTGTAGAAATGTCGAAAGGTGGGAAGCCGGCACACCGAAGTCCGGCGTTGGCGATCGTCGGAAAAAATGTCACGTATCCCAGCGTTCCGACCGAATCAACCTCATACCGAATGCCTTTCTCATTGCTCCAGAATTGCTCGAAGAAAGCATCGTCAATGTTGTGCTCGAAACCCTCTGTCCGGAATTTGTCGACGTTCATTTCGGTTTCGGCCTCAACCTTAACCGATAGCGAAATTAAAGTTCCGGGTTCCACATCCCATCCATGCCAGGTGCACCGCTCGTCGGCGAAATAGGCGGAGATGTTGCGGCCGTTTATCGTATAGCCTCTGTTCCTAGGTGAGGTTGAATCCGGGATCCCGATCTTTTCCAGATCGGCACGCGTTGAACGCAAAAGCACGATGCCGTCAGGCATCGTTATCTCAACCTGCGCGGCCGAACTCAATGCAAGGACCGAGATCAACGCCGCTGCCAGCAGCCCGAATCTAGTATTTCGGAAGAACCTCAACTTCATATTTCCTTCGACCTGTATCATAAACCGAAAACCGGTTCTGGGTAGAGTTTTCTGACGTCGACGTCACGCGAGAGATGCTGCGATGGCGAGTAAACAATTAACGGGGTGGGCGGACAAGCGGGTTCGAACCCACAAGCTTTACGAAGAAGGCAGTCCAGAGAGCGAGGTGGCCGAAAAGGAACCATATCGCGGGGAGAACTATGTTGATCGGCTCAACAGACCAAACCTTGGCGATAGAGTCTGCCTCCGCCGGCCAGCGTTGGACGAGAAGGTAGGCAATGATCCCGTAGTGAGAGAGGATCAAGACCAGGAAAACCAATCGGTCTCTTGCCGTTTCGGCAATTCCAACAAGATGCAAGAGCAGAGGATAAACAAGTAATCCAAGCCCATAAGGCCAGGCAGGAACAAAGAAAATATAGGTCCCATGACCTAACCCAGATCCGCCGACCGCAAGGATCAAATAAATGACGCTGAAAACAACGCCGAGGATAATGAATCGAAACCTTTTCATCAAATGAATTTAGAGCATTCCGAAAAATGAAGGCCAGCCCGTAATTATGTAATTCGTTCGATAGAGACCTGTTAACCAAATTAGAATAGGCGACTCAATCAAGATGCCGCAATGGAAATCTGATCGGCGGCTAAAGCCGGAAACCTGAAACGGCGCTGACGTGCCCATGATCGATGTGGCCGAGGGTCGAATGTTGCTCCCTTTCAGGGAGCGGCGCATTCTTTCGGCCTGGGCCCCGGGGTTAGGCGAAGCTCCGTCACCCCGGGCTATTGTATTTGTCCCTTTCAGGGACAGCGGGCGAGATGAACTGCGAAAGGCGTCGAGTTGGGGTCTCGACGCCTTTGCGTGTTGTTTGTGAGCGGCTTCGTTTATTGCACGGTGAACTGGACGACCTTTAGGCGGGCGGGGTCGCGGCCGGGTTGGGGTGTCAGGACGTGCATAACGACCGGGTCGCCTTTTTTGAGCTTGGCGGCGATCGCCAGGAACTCGGCCTTGTTGGCGACGGTCTGGCGGTTGACGCGCTGGATGATGTCGCCGCGGCCGAGAGCCTCGGCTCCGGTCGCGAGCTTGACCTCGGCGATGTAGCTTTCGGGATTGATCGCACGGACAACGACGCCTTTCGGGCCGGTCAGTTTAAGAGCGGCGGCGATATCAGCGGTGACCTCCTCGATCGTCAGGCCAAAGGGCTTGTCTGCCTCGGTGCGGTCCTCGAGCGGAAGTTTCCGCGGCGTGTTCGCGTCGGCTCGGGCATCGCCCGGGCGTTCCGCAAGCGCGATCGGCAGCGTCTTGCGTTCGATCTTGCCGTTAACCTCGCGAAGCAGAGTGATGTTCGCCGGGCTGTCGGGGCTGACGGCCGAGACCTTTGCAATAAGGTCGGGCGTGTCGGCGACGCGTGTGCCGTTAAAGGCGACGATCACATCACCGGGCAGCACGCCTGCATCGCGTGCGGGCGACGGCGTATCCGCCACGGGATAACCGGTCACGATCGCTCCGCGTTCGTCGCCGAGGCCGTAAACCTTTGCGTATTCGTCCCGCACGGTGTCGAGGCTGAGACCGAGAAATCCGCGGCGGACCTTGCCATCAGCTTTGATCTGGCTGTAAACACGCGACGCCGTGGCGGACGGAAGCGCAAAGCCGATGCCGCTGTTGTTGCCGGTGATGGTCGCGATCTGTGAATTGACGCCGATGACCTCGCCGGCGAGATTGATGAGCGGGCCGCCGGAATTGCCGCGGTTGATGGCGGCATCCGTTTGGATGAACCGCTGGAATGGCGACGAGTTCTCCGTTTCACGCTGGACCTGCGAAACGATGCCGGCGGTGACCGTGCGGTTCAGGCCGAAGGGCGAACCCAATGCAAGCACCCACTCGCCGACGCGTGCCTTGTCAGAGTCGCCAAACTTTACGAACGGCAGTTCGCGGCCGGCATCTATCTTGAGCACGGCGATGTCGGTCAGTTGGTCCTGGCCGATCAGCTTGCCGGGAAACTCTTCGCCCGAATCGAGCTTGACCGTGATCCGGTCGGCATCTTCGACCACATGCCAGTTGGTCACGATATAGCCTTCCTTATCGACGATGAAACCGCTGCCGACGGCTGCCTGCGGACGCGGCGGGAACTGGCGGCCGAGGAAGTCGAGGATATCGTCCGCTCCCTCGGGTGCGGTGCCGCCACCGCGGCGTGCGCTCTCGACCACCCGCGACCTTGTATCAATGCTGACGACGGCGGGCTCGGCCTTTTTGGTCGCGGCGGCGAACGCCTCGGAAAGCGCGTCTGCGGCTGCGGCCGGCGGCGCCGACTGAACGGCGGGCGTTTGTGCCGCAGCGGGCGATGCGCAAAATAATGCTATTGAAAGGAGAACCGGGAACCGAAGATCGAGTCTCGATAATGCTTGAACTCTGTTGGAAAACGCCATTTATCTATTTCTCCTACCTTTCGAACCGACCGGTGCCGGCGGGGCCAAGCGTTCGGCTGTTAAAACTCGCGGGGTGACGCCGATTATAACAATAATTCGCAATTCGCTGCCGAAAAGTTTCAATCCGCCATCCGCAGCAGCACCTTGAGAATGCCGCGTTCCGCTGCCCGTTCGACCGCCCTGACACCGTCGGCGAGCGGAAACTCGTCTGTTATCAACGACTCGACTGGCATAGTACCCGCGGCAAGTGCCGCAAGTGCCGGTTCGAAACGGCCGCAGCGTGACCCGACGATCGAGATCTCGTCAACGACGACCCGCCATGCCTCCCATTTCGGCGTGCCGTGAAATGTCGATTTCAGCACGATCTTTCCACGCGGCCGGACGAGGTCGAGTGCCGTCGCAAAACCGCTATCGGAGCCGCTTGCCTCGACGACCACGTCAAAGGCGTTGGCGAGACCGGCGGCTTGGCCGAGCAAGACGGGCTCGATGCCGTGCCCGGCGGCGATATTGAGTTTTGATGAGTGTTTTCCGATCAGGGATGTATTCCTCGAACGCGCGGCGAGGGCGAACGCGCAGAGGATGCCGAGCTTGCCGTCGCCGATGACGGCCACCCGTGTTTCGGGCAGGATCTCGACCTGTTCGGTGATGCCGATGGCGGCCGCGAGCGGTTCGGTAAAGCAAGCCGCGGCGTCGGATACGGCGTCCGGGACGGCGATAAGGTTGCGTTCGGGAAGCGTGAGGAACTCGGCGTGCGCGCCGTCGCGGCCCTTGATGCCGAGCACGGTGCGGGTCGGGCAATGACGCGGGTCGCCGGCGAGGCACAATTCGCACGTGCCGCAGCCGACGTTTATCTCGCCGACAACGCGTTTGCCGATAAGTGTTTTGTTATCGCTTTCCTCAACAACCCCGACAAACTCATGCCCGATCGTGCCTTCAAACCCGGCATAGCCGCGGACGATCTCGAGGTCCGTGTTGCAAATGCCCGAATGCGTGACCCGTACCAACACCTCGCCCGGAAGCGACGGCGTTGCAACGTCAGCGAGCTTAAGTTCGCCGTGCTCGAAGCGTAATGCTTTCATGAAGGGAATTGTCGGTTTTTTTGGAAACGGAAGCAATTTAGGAAGTGACGAGTCTATGCAGAGGAGAATAGGAAAGTGGGAAGATGGGAAGTTCGTGCCTCTGCGGCTCTTTGCTCCTTTGCGGTTCTTTGCGTCACATCATTTTTCGTCTTTTTGCGTCGATCTGGAGTGAGAAGATTTGTAACGCAGAGAGCCGCAGAGAAGGAAATGGATAATGGGCAGTGGGTAATTTCAGAGGTTCGACATTGTCCACTATCAATTATCCACTTGCTCGGATCCGCCTTGATCCGCTTTATCCGCCCGATCCGCGTTCGAAGAACTGGTTAACCACGAAATACACGAAAGGCACGAATGAGGAACGCGAATGAATATCCTGTTTATCCTGTGCATCCTGTTCGAATAGATCTTTGATCAGCGGGCAAGCAGGGATGCTTGCCCTCCAGTCATACCGCCCTCCAGTCGGTGCTTGCAGGTCGGAAAATTTACTTTGGGCGGGGATGTGCCTATACTCTTGGAATACTTACCGGGAAATTCAGGAAATATTATGTACAGAGTGTTCGGGACCTTTCTTCTGCTTGTAATTGGTGCGGTCGTACTTGCCTGCGGCGAGGGCGGTGCGGGCGGGTTTATGTCGGGCGGCGGCGATACGCCGACGGCGGCCTATAAGAAATTGTACGAGGCCGTGAAGTCCAAGAACACCGAGGCGATCAAGGCCCAGATGACCAAAAAGACGCAGGAATTTGCGCTGATGGTCGCCCAGCGAAACAACACGCCGCAGGAAAAGGTGTTCGAGAACGGCCTGACCGCCACGACGTTTGCACCGAACCTGCCGGAAATTCGCGATGAACGCATTAGCGGCGATATGGCTGCGGTCGAGGTCTGGAACGAGCGCGACAAGGTCTGGGAAGACCTCGGATTTGTAAAGGAAGACGGAGCGTGGAAGCTTGCCATCGGCGAGATGTGGGCCGGCACGTTCAAATCGCCGGGAAAGGGCCGCGCACAGAAAGAACGCGAGGCTGCGAACTCGATGGGCAACAACATGATCCGCGTCGAGCCGCCCGCAAATATGAATGCCGTCAAGCCGGTCACGCCGGTCGAACGAGCACAGCCGCCGGCGGCGAACGCGAAATAACAGCGGATGGACACCCGCACGATCATCGAAACCATTGCCCTTTACGAACGCCACGGCTGGCAGCTGCGGCGTGCACTCCTAAACGCGGAACCGTCGGCCGAGCTTGCCGCGGCACTCGGCGATATACCGACCGAGGCGAGCCAGCAGAACGCGCTTTGGTTCTCGCGGCGGTCGAGGGAAGACAGCGAGGCATGGGAGCTGAGGCGGCTTGAGGGCTCGCCTTTTGCACTTGTGACGGTCATTCCGGACGACGCCGACGATGACGAACGCGAGGCGATGCTGGCCGAAACCGAGGAAGAAATGCTCGAGGCCAACCCGCGAGAGACCGGGCATTGACCGCACGATCGGGGCTAAACATTGGTAACAAAAGGTTCACCCGCCGCATCTAAACAAGTGCTTGACAAGTCACCCTTGTGAGAGCAAACTTTAATGGTTGACATGACGATCAAAGATCTTGATGCCAGGGTCGTCCGCGTTTGGGAAGGCCTGCGGCCCACGACACAAAAGATGCTGGTCGGTGCCCTTGAATCGACCGGTAATCTGCTCACCGCCACAACCAGCCAAAAGTTTGAATACGACGCTCACTCTGACTGGGAACTTAGCCGTCTGCTTACCGCGCTTGACGAGCAATCCCGGGCGAAGAGCGACGCCGTAAAGACCGAGGCCAGGCAGTTGGCGGACACGTGTGCGAGCATTCTGGAATCACAGAGTGCCTCGGCGGAGGTGTTCATACAGCTTGCCGCGAGGGCGATAAAACAGCACGACTATAACCGGTTGGAAAAGCTGGCGGATCACCTGCTCGAACGCTATTCGGCGGGCGAGATCGCGGAGATCGTGAGGCAGACGGAGTATCCGCAGATACGTGCGATCGCGTACGAGACGCTTGCACTGCTGTCGGTTTCGTCGCTTCTGCCGCTGCTCGATGACCCGCTTTACGAGGACATCGCCACGAGTGCGCTTGAGCAGAAAGCCTTTGAATACGAAAGCGAGGAAGCCAGAGACATCCTCGAACAGCTTGACGCCGAAGAAGGGTATGAAAGGATAAAGGCTGAAGGATAGGCGAAAGGATAAAGGCGGAAGGATAAAGGATAAAGTAAAGAGCCGCGGGCGATGGGCCACGCGGCTTTTTTGTGGGGAAAGTAGGGATTAGGGGTTAGGTGCTAGGTGATAGATTGTAGGTATTCGGTCTGGGTTTGGGGCTTGAGATCCGGAATCTCAAATTTGAAATTTCAGATCTCAGATCAAGAACTAAAACCTAAAACCTAAAACCTTGTACCTAACCCCTAAAACCTAAAACCCAGTACCTGACTCGAATCCAACACCTAAAACCAAACACCTAACACCTTCTTCACGCAGACATTGATCTGGCGGAGTACATCGGAAACTTGGCCGTGAGGTCGAGGACCTCTGAGCGGACGCGGGTTTTGACGTCTTCGGATTCGGGTTCGTGGACGACGGCGGCGATGAGTTCGCCGATCTTGCGCATGTCGTCTTCTTTCATTCCCCGGGTCGTCAAAGCGGGCGTGCCGACGCGGATGCCGGAGGCGACGAAGGGCTTCTGCGTATCGAACGGGATGGTGTTCTTGTTGACGGTGATGTGTACCTCATCGAGAGCCTTTTCAGCGGCCTTGCCGGTGATGCCCTTGCCGTCCAGATAGACGTCGACGAGCAAGAGGTGATTGTCCGTGCCGCCCGACACTATGCGAAGCCCGCCCGCCGCGAGCGTTTCGCCGAGAACCTGGGCGTT
>JAUCQE010000427.1 GCA_030372865.1 Pyrinomonadaceae bacterium | reverse complement strand
CTGTGAACGCAACGCAGCTCGGCGGCATTGCTGCAAACCAGTATGTGCTGACCGGGGACGCCAGGCTTTCCGACGCCCGTTCGCCGCTGCCCGGAAGCGGCAGCTATATTCAGAATGCATTTTCCCTCCAGTCAGGAGCGAACTTCAATATCTCCGGGACCGGAACTGCAGCAATACTCAACGCCGAACAGCGATTCAACATCGGCGGCGAATCGGTTTTGCGCGCACCCTCGAACAACACCGCCGTCGGTAAAAACTCAGGGCTCAACATATCAACAGGTCAGCTCAATTCGTTCCTTGGATTTCAGGCTGGACTTCGCACGTCGACCGGTACGGGAAACTCGTTCTTCGGGCAAGGCGCGGGAGTTGATAATGAGACGGGCTCGAACAACTCGTTTTTTGGTGTGGGTGCCGGTGATCAGATGCAAAGCGGGAACAGCAATACAATGATCGGTTCCCGCACCAGAATGAGTGTTGACGGCCTTACGAACGCGACCGCAATTGGGGCCAATGCGACAGTCGGGTTGTCGAATTCACTCGTTCTTGGGGCGATAAATGGATTTAACGGCGCAACATCCGACACCAATGTCGGTATCGGCACGACCTCCCCAACTCACCGGTTACAGGTTAACGGAAATACATTTCTACTTGGCAACCTCGGCGTCGGAACCTCGCCCACGGAGCGGCTTCACGTAGACGCCAACGGCTCGGAGATGCTGGTCGGTGGCGGAGGATGTCCGGCCGGCAATATCGGGATCGGCCTGAACGGCGCATTCGGGAGCTGTGCCAACTACACCGTCCGCGGCGACGGACAGAGCGTGTACATCAATCGCCCGGTGGGCGGGTTCGTATTTTTCCGCGAAGGCAACGGCGGCTCGCAGGTGCTGATCAATCCGGGCGGCACGCTTGAGCTACGAGTGCTCGGTGCCTCGGGCGGCACGGCATTGTGCCGAAACGCCTCGAACCTCGTATCGTTCTGTTCGTCGTCGCTTCGATATAAAAAGAACATCGTTTCGTATGCACCGGGAATGTCGTTCATCCGGCAGCTTCGGCCGATCGCTTATGAATGGAAGACCGACGGTATGAAGGACGTCGGGTTCGGTGCCGAGGACGTCGCGAAGATCGACCCGCGATTCGTGACCTACAACGACAAAGGCGAGGTCGAAGGAATCAAGTACGACCGGATGAGCGCCGCATTCGTAAATGCCTTTCGCGAGCAGGAAACCGAGATCAGCACACAGCGGGCGGAGATCGAAAGCCTTAGAAAGCAAGTCGATCAGCAAAAGGCGCACATCGCCGAACTGAAGGCATTGATCTGCTCGGTCGCCGGGAATGCGGCGGCGTGTTCGGTGCCGAAGTAAAGAGTCGAATAAGGAGATCGGGAAATGAAATTAGCAGGGTCGGTGATTCTTGTCTTTTTCTGCTTCGTAACGGCGGCGTTTCCGCAGGTTCGCGAAACGCGTTTGAGCGATGCGGCCGCCGGGTTCAGCTTTGCTGTTCCGGACAAGTGGGCGAGCGAAAGGAACGCCGAGGGGTTTGCACTGGTCAACCCCGAGAAGACCGTGATAGTTGTCGTCAAGTCGCACAACTATACGAATTTTCAGGAGTTCGGTGCAGATGCGAACCTTGCCCGCGATGGATTGGAGCTTGTCGGCGAACCGCAACAGATCGAAAACGGCGTCACCTTCCGAACGGTGAAACGAACACAGCAGGGAATGCTGATCATCGACACGTGTGTCCTTTTTTCGCCCTACGGCACGGGCGTGGCGATCGCCGCGTTGAGCGACGAGAAGAGCGCGAACTCTGGCTTCGAAAGAGCTATCGCGATCGCGAGAAGCGTTCAATTCGAAAAGCCGCCCGAGGGAGCGAGCGGGCCCTTTGCGGCTCAGCTTAAAGGGAAGCACCTGCTGTTTTTATATACCGCCAGCGGCTACAGCGAACGTAAGGATATTTATCTCTGTGCGTCGGGCGCGTTCTATCAGTCGAATGATCTGGGCGGGTTCAATCCGAACGATTCGGACGACGCCAGCCTGGGCATCCGCGGGTCGGCTCATGGGACGTGGAGCATCAGCGGAAACTCGCTCACGCTTAATTTCCGCAGCGGCGGGACGACGCGATACACGCTGACGAAACGCTCCGCCGGAAACGAGGTCGGTCTCAACGGCCAGCGATTTTTCGTGCGGGAACAGAACGCCTGCCGATAGGGCAAGCGAGAAGAAAAGGTTTTTGAGGCCCTTAATTCGGGTCAGTATTCGAAGTGCAAATAAAAATTGATATGAAATTAGGAAGTGGATTAAATGGCGTGATCTTTACATTCGGCCCGAACAGTAATCAAGAGATAAGCCCGGTATTATTCGGCTTTATGAGCAGTCTGGTCTCTCAGGATATGCAAAACATTCTTACCGGCAAAACCCATAAGCTGATAAAGCTGCACATATCTTCAACGAGCGAACCATATTCTGCTCATAAAGTAGGCGGGCCGCACCGGAACGGACTGGCGATCGATATTTCCGCAATAAACGGCAAAGGAATAACGGCACTTTACGACTACGACGAAGAACTGCGGGGGATCTGCGACGCGCTTCAGGTCAAAGCGATAGATATTGACAATGTTTTCGAGAACTTCGGTCCACTGATCTGTTTTAAGACCGACAGAAAAGGAAATATTAACCAAATAAAGAAAGATAAGAGTTTGCTTGCGATGCATAAGACCCACCTGCACTTTTCAGTTCGTGGATGAGGGTTCTTTCTAAGGGATGGCTGTACGGCGATGAATTCCCGCGAATGACGGAAAACGGACGAAAAGAAATGATAGGCGTCAGACGAATATACAGGCGTGTTACGACAACGGAACGGATCGCGGCGGACCGGGCGGACGAAGAGCGGTCGCGGCCTTTCGAGGGCGGATCGTTCCGCGTCGAGGTGATCAAGACCGATGGCGAGGTCGAAACGACGATCTACGCAAGAGATCACGCCGGGCGAATTGAGGTCGAGGAATCGCTCGACGGAAGTTTTCGGTTGAACGGAACTGCGAGCCCTTAACCGAAAAAAAAGGCGGGCCGGACGTAAATGTCCGGCCCGCCTTTTTGTCTTCCCCGCCAGTAGCGGCCGCGATGCTGCTCATGCTGCGGCGGAAAGAGCCTTTGCGGAAAGCGGCGCACAGGAATAGAGAGCTTCGCGTAGAGCGATATCGCGTGGGTCGCCGGTGAGCGTGGTGCCCATGCGGTTGGTGATATAGGCGTAGCCGATCTGGTTTTCGGGGTCGGCAAAGCCCATCGAACCGCCTGCTCCGGGGTGTCCGAAGGACGTCGAAGTCGGCATCGACATTGTCTCGCTGGGCTTACCGAAACCGAGCGAGAACCGCGCCTCTGCGAACATGCATTCGTCGTAGAAACCGTTCGTCGCCGGGACAGCAGGTGCCATCAGCCGATCGAGCGTTTCCTTTTTCAGTCCGATGTTCTTACCGCCGGCCGCGAACTCGCCGTACGCGTGTGCGATGGCGTCTGCGGTGCCGACACCGCCGCCCGAGGGAACCTCGAGTTCGCGGGCATAGATCGTTTCCTCGTCGTGGACGATCGCCGAGCCCGGATTGAGCGCGAGCGCGCGGTACATGTTCGAATTATGGTCCAGCGTCGCGAGCATGAACTTGAGAGGAAAGCCGAAAAGCCGCTTGCGAAGCGAAAGAGGTTCGATGACGGCAAGCCGCGAGTTCGGGATGTCGGCCGGAAGCCGGATATAAAGCTCAAGGCCGAGCGGTTTCGCTATCTCGTCGTGGAAGAAACGGCCGAGCGTGCGATGTTGCGGGTCAATGCGGCGAAGTATCTCCGATTCGTAAAAGCCCAGCGAGATGGCGTGATACGCCTGGCGTGTGCCGGGCTCCCAAGCCGGTTTTGCACGAGCCATTATCTCGGCGAGGCGGTCGGGGTCGCGGACGTCGTCGATGGTTACCGGTTCGTCAAACGCGAACAGGCCGGCCTGATGGGCGAGCAGTTGGCGGACGGTGATGCCGGCTTTGCCGGTCTGTGCAAATTCGGGCCAGTACTTTGAAACTGGAGCGTCATGATCAAGCCACCCGCGTGAATGCGCGAGTGCGAGTGTCATCGCGGCAAGGCCTTTCGTCGTTGAATAAACAACGGCCATCGTGTCCTCTTCCCACGGAGTGTTCGCGTTCGGGTCGCGGATGCCGCCCCACAGATGAACGACCTGTTGACCCTTGTAGTAAGCGGCAACGCCGCCGCCGAGTTCGTGCCGTTTCAGGAAATTTTCCGTGAATGCCTCGCGGACCGGCTCAAAACCCGGAGCGACGTAGCCGTTTACGGGAAAGTGCTCAAGCTGCTTTTCAGCAGAAACGTGTTCGTAGGCCTTGTACATGGCGTAGCCGGCCCCGAGAGCCGCCGCGCCGACGATCGCTTTCGTCGTCAATTTCATTGTGTTTACCTCCTGTCTTCAGCGCGCGAATGTTCGCCCGCCTCATAATCCGGCGTGCAGGCTTTTGTATCAAACAATGAGATATCGCAATCGTCGTTCCGCACGTTTCGAAACGTAAATGCACTCGAATAGCGGTTTGCAGGTTCAGGGTTGAGATGGCGGACGGCGCGGGCTGCGGGCAATTTCGCGGAGCGGTGGGAAACTTACGCCGGGAGCTTGTGTCCGGGCCCGAGCCCGAGTGCGATGAGGTCGGTAAACCCGGCGGGCTCGCCGTTTATCTCGAAGGCTTCGACCGAGACGATG
>JAUCQE010000426.1 GCA_030372865.1 Pyrinomonadaceae bacterium | reverse complement strand
TTAATCTCTTTCATCTCGGTGACGAGGTCGGCAGCCTCCACGAGTTCCGGCGGGGCGTTTCGGCCGGTCATGATGATGTGCAGGTGAGGCTGGCCGGCCCTGACGGCTTTGACCTCATCGAGCACGGCGTTCACGTCAAGGAACTTGTAATCGAGCACGTAAACGAGCTCGTCAAAAACGAGCAAGTCGTAGTCGCCGTTTCGCATCTTCTCAACGCAGAGTGCCCAGGTCTCTTCGGACGTCTTGATGTCCTGGTCGGGATTTTTCGTATCCCATGTAAAGCCGTCGCCCATCGTGTGGACCTCGACCCCGAGCTTTTCGAGCGATTCGTGCTCGCCATAGCGGTCGTGCTTCGACTTCATGAACTGGATCATGCAGCACTTTAGCCCGCGACCCGCGGCACGGACGATGACGCCGATCGCGGCGGTCGTCTTCCCTTTGCCGTCGCCGGTGTTGACCATCAAAAGGCCGTGCGTATTTTCGCGATAATCCTCGCGTCGCCATTTGTATCGCTTTTCTTTCGTGTCTGACATTTCTAAGTGATCAGATGAGATCGGGTACGACGGTGATATCGAAAGCCCAGTCTTCGGTCGAACGCTCGACCTCTTCGCGGACAGCTTCGACCAGCTCACGTTCTTTTTCGTCCCAATTGCCGGTGACCCGCAGGCCCGCGGCGTTTCGGTGGCCGCCGCCGCCAAACCGCTCGGCAACGCGTGCAACGTCGATGTCGCCTTTCGAACGCAGGCTGACGCGGTATTCTTCCGGGCCGACCTCGCGCATGTAAACGCAGGCGACGATCTCACGTGCGGCAAGCGGGATGTTTACAAAGCCGTTGTTATCGCCGTCGACCGCATCGGCCAACTCTCGCATCTTGAGCGTTTGGCGTAGCGATGCGATCTTGCCTGATTCGTCACGCCGCACCGTGCCGAGTACCTGCCGCATCAGCTCGATACGCGACCACGGGTAATTGTTATAGACCGCTTCGGAGATCTCGGCCGGCCGGACGCCCGCCTTGATCAATTCAGACGCAACCTTCAGCGTGCGGTCGGTGGTGTTCGAAAAGTGGAAGGAACCTGTATCGGTTACGAGTGCCATGTAGACGCACTCGGCGATCTCGCGTGTAACACGCCCGCCGATCGCCTTGCAGAGGTTGTAGATCATCTCGCCGACAGCCGAGGCGGTCGAATCGATCCAATTTATGGTGCCGAAGTGTTCGCTGGTGGAATGGTGGTCGATGTTGACGGTGAACTCGTTCTCGAGGCCGTGGAT
>JAUCQE010000425.1 GCA_030372865.1 Pyrinomonadaceae bacterium | reverse complement strand
CGATACCGTGAGTTCGAGGATACGCTTGCGGTCTATAACGACAATCTGCACCTTAACGTGATCGGCGTCGATGCCTCGCAGGATTTTTACTCGGTGCTCGCCGGCGTCACCGACCCCGAGAAGAAGCGGAAGGCGATCGGCAATAAGTTCATCGATGTTTTCGACGCGGAGGCTCACAAGATCGGCGATGTGAAGTGGCTTGTGCAGGGCACACTCTATCCGGACGTGATCGAGTCGGTCTCGATCCGCGGGGCGTCGGTCACGATCAAGACCCACCACAACGTCGGCGGTTTGCCCGAGAAGATGAATCTAAAGCTGATCGAACCGCTGCGTGAGCTTTTTAAGGATGAAGTGCGGGCGATCGGCCGCGACCTCGGGATACCGGAAATGATCCTTGAACGCCACCCGTTTCCCGGCCCCGGGCTCGGTGTCCGGATCCTTGGCGACATCACGCCGGAAAAGGTCGAGCTGCTGCAGAAGGCAGACAAGATCTTCATCGAAGAGCTGCATAACTTTGGCGTCTATCGCGAAGTTTGGCAAGCGTTCGCCGTGCTGCTGCCGATACAGTCGGTCGGCGTTATGGGCGATTTCCGCACCTACGAAAAAACAGTCGCGATACGTGCCGTCACATCGACGGACGGCATGACCGCCGATTGGGCACGGCTGCCTCACGACCTGCTCGCAAAGGTCTCTTCCCGGATCACTTCCGAGGTACGCGGCATCAACAGGGTCGTCTACGACATCACCTCAAAACCCCCGGGTACGATCGAGTGGGAATAGGAACAATATCGAACTTTCCCATGTCTAATTCCTAATGACTGCTCGAACTCTTTCGCTTTTGCTGATTCTTGCTGCGGGAACTGCTTCCGCACAAAGGTCCCAGACGCAGCAGACTGAGCTTTTTGCCCAGGTCGAGGCGGATCGCCGGGCCACCGTTGCGTGCGAAGAAGAGGCTCGACGAGAACAGATCAGAAAATTTCGAAAACCGCTGCCCCGAATCACGGGACATTGCTGGGAAGGATGTCCGACCCTTGTGGTGAAACCGTACTACCCAGCTACGGCCCGTCGGCTGGGATTGAAAGGGCGAGTCACGGTTAATGCGATCGTTGACGAGGAAGGCAAAGTGATCTTCGCCAAGTTCGCGAAAGGAAATCGAGTTTTCAAGCGGTCGGCCCTAGCTGCAGCATACGCGTCCGCCTATCAGCCAAAAGTGATCTGCGGCGGCCGAAAGATCAAATTCTGGTGGACTATAAACTTCATGTTCGCCTCACAACGATAATAATCCTTGTCCGCATGCCACGTACTTTTTGAGTACATCGGCGGCTTAAAACGTCAGGCAACCCGCCTTCGTATTCCGTAATACCAAGGGTTAAACTCAATCCTCACAACAAAAGCAGTCAGCGGCACGCCTCTTGCGACTTAGGTTTACCAAGGTCGGCGCCTCCCCGTGTCTCCCCGCCGGCAATAAATGGAGGATAAGAGAAAATGAAACGAGCAAGGATGTTTTTTTGGGCAGTGATGCTGACGATGGTTGCGGGCAGTGTCCCGGCCAGCGCGCAGTGGATGAGAGGCGTGAGTGAAACGCAGGTGCGAAACGTGCTGCGGCGGCTCGAGACGCGGACCGATAATTTCCGCCTCGCCATCGACCGGCAGCTCGACAATACCCGTATCGACAACACGGCCAGAGAAGATTCGATAATGGACTTCATTAACCGCTTCGAGAATGCTACCGATCAGCTGCGCAGCAGTTTCGACGGACGCCTGTCGACCTCGGCTGAGGTAAACGAAGTGCTGAACACCGGCTGGTACATCGACGATTTCATGCGCCGCAACCAGTTCAACACGAACATTGAACGGCAGTGGCAGCTGATCCGTACGGATCTTGACACACTCGCACGCTATTACGGCGTTAGCTGGAAGTGGAACCAGAACCGGCCTCCGCTGGGCCAGTATCCGAACTATCCCGGAACTGGACGGGTCGATCAGCAGATGACGGGCACGTATCGGTTGAACCGTACGATGAGCGATAACGTTTCGACGGTGATCAATCGTTCGATCGGTTACGGACGGGGGAACACCGTTAATCGCCAGCGGCAGAACCTGGAACGCCGCCTGACGTCGCCTGACAACCTGGCGATCGAGCTTCGCGGCAATCAGGTGACGCTTGCGACCAACCTTTCGCAGCCCGTTACTTTCGTTGCCGACGGCCGCATGACGACCGAAACGAATGCACGCGGCCGCACGACGCGGACGAGCGTTACGCTTTCGGGCAACACGCTGACGGTCAACACCGAAGGCGACAGGGCGAATGACTTTTGGGTCTCGTTCACGCCGCTCGGCAACAACCAGCTTCGAATGACGCGACGGATCTATCTTGAGAACCGGAATCAGCAGATAACGGTCTCGAGCGTTTACGACCGCGTGTCGAACGTAGCGGAATTTCCCGGCGTCGACAGGCGTCCGGGTTGGGATAATGCCGGAACGGTCGGTGGTTTCTACATCCCGAACGGAACGCGGCTGACGGCTGTGCTCCGCAACCGGATAGCGACCAACGTCTCGCAGGCCGGCGACCCGTTCACGATGGAAGTTACGTCACCCGGGCAGTATAGGGGTGCGATAATTGCCGGTCGTGTGATGGAGGTCGAACGGTCGGGACGAGTCACGGGGCGTGCAAATCTCGTAATGGACTTTGACACGATCCGTCTCGGCAACCAGACGTATGAGTTTGCCGGTATAATCGACGCGGCCCGTGAGGCTGACGGTGATACGATCAGCGTCAACAATGAAGGCGTGGTTCGCGACGGCAGCCAGACGACGCGTACCGTGACGCGTGCCGGTATCGGCGCGGTGATCGGAGCGATCATCGGTGCGGTCGTTGGCGGCGGTGAAGGCGCAGCGATCGGTGCCGGCGTCGGAGCAG
>JAUCQE010000424.1 GCA_030372865.1 Pyrinomonadaceae bacterium | reverse complement strand
CAGCGTCAGATGTGTATAAGAGACAGTTTTAGGCCTACGCCCATCTTTACTTAAAGACCAAACCGATTCCGAAACGTACGTTGTGGGTCGTTCCGTTGTCGAACCGGATCGGGTTGTAGTCGATCTGGATCGCACGAAGGTCGATGCGGTTGTTAAGCTTGATATCGAGTCCACCGCCGAAAGCAGCAGCGAAACCGGTCTCAGACGTAGTGCCCTCGAAGCCCGAACAATCGACGCCGAGGTCGCACGTCAGATTGTCCACCTTCACACGGCCATGGCCGGCACCCGCGAGAATGTGCGCGAACGGCTTCAAACGTGCTTCCGAAGCATTGTCCTTGATCTGGATTCCGCCGAGGAAGTTGTAAAGCGAACTGTCTGCATCAAAGCGAACACGGCCCGTTGCCGGCGGAACGGTCGGAACGGTGAAGTCATAGCTCTTGTTGTTGTACGTGCCGGAGACATCGCCCTTGATACCAAAGTAGCGGCTGAAATTGTAAACACCCGAAACATTGAATCCGTGAAATGACTCGCGATCGTCAACAATATCGCTAAAATCGTCGTTCGGCGAAACGCCGGTATCGACCTGATTGTTGGAATATCCAACAAAGAACTCACTCTTTTTGTACTCAGAGGTCGTGGTCGTCTGAGCAACTACCGTAAGGCCTGAAAATGCGGCCAAAAGAAATGCCAATAAGAATTTATGCATATGAAGTCTCACTCCTATAAAGGAAATTGATGCCCGTGGGCACAAAAAAGCCCGACAAACTCGGTACTGCTGATCTGTCGGGCACCGTTACAGCGTGAAGCTGTAACAATCTTAGATGTGGATTAGTTTCGAGCCGTTGTCATTAACTTTTCACTTAATGAAATAAATTCAGCCATCAGGTCTGCCTTCAACTTCCCGTATGTGATCTGCGGCAATGGGGCACCGTCTTCGCCGCTCGGAGTTGTCTCGGCCACGTAGGCGAGCAAGTCCTCGTCCGAAACCGGTTCGTTGTCGTCGTAGTAAAGATTGCCGTAGTTTCCGGCAAGTTTGTCCAAACGATCGTTCCCGAGGGACTTTGCCACGATACCCATTAGCTGGGCGTTATAATAAACTTCCGCCGGATTAGTCCGAAGTTGTTCGACAAGATATGCCGCCAGCCGGTCGTCGCCCCAACGACTAACAAGGTCGATCAATACACGGTCACCCTCGCTGAGTGCAGAAAGCTTTTCACCCTCGTCAACCTGTCTGTTGAAGGCTGCCTCTAACAACGATCTCTTCTGCGAATCGCTGAGAAGCTTTATATAAGCAGTGCGAGCGAACTCGGCATGTGATTCGTCCATCTCGAGATCTTCACGTTCCCAATCTTCTACGACCTCGCCCTTCTCCTCTTTCTCCTTGATCGCCCGTGCACGCTCCGCACGCCATTCGGTGCTCTGGAAACCTGATAGGAGTTCAAACGCACCTTCCCATCGTGTCTCCGGGTCAATAGCCGCCTCAACAAGCCACTGAACAACCTCGGCGTCATCTACTTTCTTCTTCGAAAATATAGAGTTCAGTTCTCCAACGCGCTTCTCGTACGCACCTTTCTGGTCGGCACTAAGCTTCTTTATCGCGTCACGATAGTGAGCGACGATCAGATTCCCGGTTTCCTCGTCCTTTTTCAGGAAGAGCATTACCTCGTCGCCGGGTTTGAGAATGTGGGACAGATCGGTTTCGCCATCTTCTTCGCCCATTTCTCCATTCTCGTTTGATTCGGAAAGCTCGTTTGTTTCTTCGTATCGATATTCGTTTTCAGGGAGCACGAAGAATTTGCGCGGCTCGCCTTTCAGTGTCGTCGAGATCGAAAAGTGCTTCTTGATCTCGATAACGGTGTAGCCCTCACCTGTTTCGATAACACCGCCGTCTTCAACGCGGTCAAAATTTCCGAAATGGATCTCGGAACTCGCCTTGTAGAGCGAAAGCAGCGTTTCGGGCGGCGAGTCGTCACACCTGCGGGCAAGAGCCGGCGAGGGCAAAAGAGCTACTGTCAAAAGGGAGAACAAAGCGGCAACGGAAATCAAAAGCCTGGACATCGAGGTCACTCCTTAATTTCAAGTCATTCCAACGCGCACTATTCGGAATCATGACGATCTTAAATAGTTGCTTGACCGGTAAAAAAATTAATTAGCGACGGATAGGTCGGGTCAACCGCGTTCTTTCTGCGATTGCCATTCTCGGTATGCCTCGGAGCGGCTAATGCCGAACTCTTTAGCGGCTTTTTTCAAGGCCGCCTTGTGTTCGAGCCCTTCGTTCTCCAATTCAGCTATCCGTCCTGTCAATGAACTGCCTGCCTGTTTGGGGCCGACATCGCCGTTTTTCACCCGGTCAATAACAAGAACGAATTCGCCACGGGAATTTGCAGCGGAAAAGTGCTTTTTTAATTCGGAAAGCGGGCCGCGAACGACTTCTTCGTGGAGTTTAGTGATCTCGCGTGCGACGGCAGCCTGGCGGTCGCCTAAGACCTCGTGGCAATCGGCTAGCGAAGCCCCGACCCGATGTGGTGCCTCGTAAAAGATAAGTGTTCCGGGAACGGAGATTACCTCCTCAAGGCGCCGTCGCCGATCCCCCTTCTTCGACGGAAGAAAACCGCCGAAATAAAGCGAATCGGTTGGAAGGCCGGAGATTATCGCGGCACTCACGAATGCAGCAGGCCCCGGTATCGGAACGACATTCGCGCCACACTCAAGTGCTGCGAGCGTCACCTTGTAGCCCGGATCATTTATCCCCGGCGTGCCGGCATCTGAAACGAGGGCGATGTTCGTGCCTTCGGTCAACAATGCCGCGAATTCAGCGGAGCGTTCCGCTTCATTATGCTCATGATAGCTAACGAGCTTGTTGCTAATGCCGAAGTGATTAAGCAGCTTTCGGGTATGACGGGTGTCCTCGCATGCTATCAGGTCCGCGGTTTTGAGTATTTCAACTCCACGGAACGACATGTCACCGAGGTTACCGATCGGAGTCGCAACAAGAAAAAGAGTACCGGGCATAAACTCGGACAATTCTAGTTCAGCCGGTTCAAAACAAAAAGTCCGGACCGCTTCGGCCCGGACTTTTTCTAGGAATTCTCTCGCTATTAGAACGGCAGCGGGAACGGAACACGGTTTCTCCAATCACCATTACGGTTCGTGGGGTAACGGTTGTTATATCCGCCGGATCCGTAATAGCTCGAAAGAGCACGGAGGTCGTATCGGATCTGCGACCACTGACGCTCGAGGTTACGATCCCGTGTATTCCTCAGTTCATTCTCAATATCGTTTGCGATATCAAGAACCCGACGGGCCTCGTTACGGCTGTCACGAAGGTCACGATCATTACGGTATTCCTTTGCAAGGCGGTCCGTCGCTTTCGCGAACCGATCTGCCAGATCCTCGATCCTGCCGTAGTTGCCGCCCCAGTTTCCGCGACGGCCCCAACGATCGTCACGGTCGTCCCGTCGGTCTTCGATACGATTGGTCACGCGTTCAAAGTTCCGTGCACGGTTACGCAGATTCTGGATCGTCGCATTCATGTTGCGGTTATAACGAGCATTTCCGTAGTAATCGTCATCTCGGTCGCGATCACGGTCGCGCCACTGTGCGGAAGCGATCGACGGCAATGCCAAAACCATCAAGGAAAATACGCCGATCGCGAATATCTGTTTAAATCTTTTCATGTTAGTCTCCATCCCCATAATTATTGCAATGGTTCAGCCACTGCCTGCTCACTGAAAGGTGCAAAGGCTATGCCAAGTTGCCGCCCGCTTGTTGCGACCAGGTGTAAGTCATCTGCATTCAGCTAGTTACGGCACCGGCTCGAAATAGCAAAAAAATATCCCGGCCCATAAACTGGTCCGGGATATCCGATTTCGTCAATGATGTGTTTGAGATGGTTTACCTAACGAGTGCCTTTGCGGCGTTGATCCGTCCAGCGGAAACGACCCGGCCGTTCAGCAAATCAATGTTGTCGACCGACTTTATGATGCGCTCTCGGAGTTTTTCTACGGTAATGTCGGGTTCGCTTGCGATCACAAGAGCCGCGATGCCGGCAACGTGGGGTGTTGCCATGGACGTTCCCGAAGCTTCGCGGTAGGAGTCCTTCAGCCACGTAGAGACGATATTTCGTCCGGGTGCGGCAACGTGCACAGTCTTCGCACCGAAGTTTGAGAACGAAGAGAGAACGTCACTGTTGTCCAAAGACGCGACGCTTATCACGTTCGGCAAGTCATAGTTCGATGGGAAGTGAGGACGCTTGTCGTTATCGGTACTGCTGTTCCCTGCAGCGGCGACGAATAAGATACCGTTCTCGCCTGCCGCACGAATGGCGTCCTCAAGAGCTCTCGAACGCTGTGTCGAACCCCAACTGGCGCTGATGATGCGAACATTGACACCTTTCTGCTTTCGATCTATCGCATAGTTGATCGCTTCGATCGCATCTTTAGTAGAACCGAACCCGCCACGGCCAAGAAACTTAAGCGGCATTATCTGGACGTCGAAGTTGATCCCTGCGATGCCGATCTCATTGTCGCCTTCAGCTCCAATAATTCCCGCACAATGGGTACCATGGCCGTTATCGTCCATCGGGTCGGCGAGATTGTCCTGTGCGTTAAAACCGTATCGATCGTTGAACGTGCCGAGCTGCGGGTCCGAATACGCCGCAATGCTATCGGGACGGACCCACATATTATTTACGAGGTCCGAATGGGTGTAATCCACACCCGTGTCCAATACCGCGACAACTACCTCGTCGCTCCCTTGCGTGGTCGCCCAAGCTTTTAGGGCGTCGATATCAGCACGCTTTTTGCCGCCATTCTGGCCCTCATTATTGAGGCCCCACTGTTCTGCGAAGTGCGGATCATTGGGCGACGCGACGCCCGGTTCGGCGTTCCGGTCATCTACCGGCCTGAACTCGGGGATGTCTGCGGCGATCTGGTAATTCGGATGGGCATACTCGACGATATCGCTCATCGCTACATACTGCGCAGCGACGGTCTCAGGCGATGCATTATCGAGATCATCGATAGAAGTGAGCCCGCGGACCGATTCCAGACTATCCTCGATCCGGTCATTGAACTTCGCGGTATACTTCTCGATCTGCGCTGCTGTAACGCCCGACTTAAAGCGAACAAGTACTTCCGGCTCCGAATCCGCAGCGCTACGGGTTACTGCCGTCGGCTTCGCAGCGGGACGGACCAGATCTCTCGTCTCTGACGTAGCCGGCCTCAAACCGTCTCGCCATCTATCGATCTGACCGAGCACTGCTGCTAAGGTGACCAGCACCATCGCAATACCCAGATGCACCCAGATGTTACTTCGATTCATACTTCAAATCTCCCCGGGAGTTTTACTAATAAACGACGACGTGATTCTCGCCTTTATAATCCTTCAACCGCAGCTGGTATTTGTCGGCGCGGTATTCGTAGTTCTTTCCGCCGTTCTCTAAAACGATCTTCCAGCCGCTGGCGATCATCTGGGCGGCCATTTCGTCTCGGGCCGGGGCTCCGAGCGACATATCGGGAAACTCACGATTCTCCACCGATGAAAGCCGCACTTCGCTTTCGCTGACGCCTAACCGCTCAGCAAGGTCCTGCTTCGCCTTTTTTACCGCACTATCTTCGTTAAAACTCATCAGATTTTTACGTATCGATAATTCTGCTACTTTTAGCTACCTGAGTCAATGCGATCTTGATTTGGAATTAGATGCTAATGAGATTCCGGAACGATCGGTTTTTTTTTCGACGAGTAACGGACGATCTCAACCAGAGCAGGCAGGATATACGTCGCGCATGCCGCTCCGAGGATCGCCCCGGTGATAAACCGGCTCAAATGAGTGTTTTCCCAAATACCAAAGATCGTTAACGACCAATCGATGCCGATCGGTACCATTGCAGCGAACAGCCAGATGCGTGGAAGCGGTTCGACATTCTCGACTCGCCGCCAAACCGGGTATGCCGCAAGCCCTATCAAAAGGCCAGCATAGACGCCAAAACATCGGGAACAAACGCCAAACTGACCGCCATCAAAATGGAGCGATCGTTCAGGAATCTGATGACAAAGGTACCCAAAGAATGCAAATAGGCTCTCACCAAAAGCCGCCATGCCGAGATTCCCCGCAACGGCGGGAAGAACGATCAAAGCAACCCAAACAAGTACTACGGCCATGCCTACGACCCATACGCGGATCGCCTGCCCGCGAAACAGGCTGGGATATGTCTGGGATTGATAGTGTTCGATCGTCTGCGGCATCGCTCCTATTTTGCTGTTTGTGTGCTGCTTCCGCCTAATTCTCGTTCGGTTTCTAAGATATGAGCGGTCGTCTGTATCACGGTGTCGGGATTGAGCGATATCGAATTGATGCCTTTTTCGACTAAAAAGTCCGCAAACTCCGGATAATCCGATGGAGCCTGGCCGCATATTCCTATCTTCTTACCGTTCCGGATCGCCGCGTCGATCGCCATAGCGACCATCTTCTGTACCGCACCGTCCCTTTCGTCAAAAAGATGGGCGACCATTTCGGAATCACGGTCTAACCCGAGGGCGAGCTGCGTCAGATCGTTGGAGCCGATCGAGTAGCCGTCAAATACTTTTAGGAACTCATCCGCGAAAACGACGTTTGCAGGCAGTTCGCACATTGCATAAATCTCAAGTTCATTCTCGCCCTGGACGAGGCCGTACTCGGCCATCAATGCGATGACCTTTTTCCCTTCCTCGACGGTTCGAACGAAAGGGATCATGGCTTTGACATTCGTCAGCCCCATGTCTTCGCGAACACGACGCATGGCCAGACACTCCAGCCTGAACCCGGCCTTGTATCGGTCGTCGTAATACCGCGACGCCCCTCGGAATCCGAGCATCGGATTCTCTTCGTGCGGTTCGAACTCATTCCCGCCGATTAGCATTGCGTATTCGTTCGACTTGAAGTCCGACATTCGGACGATCACCGGCTTCGGATAAAATGCAGCGGCGATCCGGCCTATTCCCTCAGCAAGCGAGCGAATGAAGAACTCTTTTGGATCCTCTTCAAGAATGCGCTCGGAAATATGCTCGACGTCTTCCCGTTTTTTAAGGTTCGGATAATTGATCAAAGCCATCGGGTGGATGCCGATGTGATTGTTGATGATAAACTCAAGCCTCGCGAGACCGACTCCATCATTTGGCAGCATTGAAACTGCAAACGCGTGGTCCGGATCGCCGACGTTCATCATGATTTGCGTCTTTGGGCGTTCCTTTCCATCGATCTTGTGCTTTTTGACCTCAAAATCGATCTTGCCGTAATAGACGTTCCCGACGTCGCCCTCCGCGCACGAGACCGTGATGTCCGCACCGCTTCTGATCTTCTCGGTGGCGTCGCCGGTGCCTACGATACATGGTATCCCGAGTTCGCGGCTGATGATCGCACTATGGCACGTCCTGCCGCCACGCTCTGTGATGATCGCGGACGCACGTTTCATTATCGGCTCCCAAGCCGGATCGGTCGAGTTTGTAACCAGCACCTCACCTTGTTTGAATGTGTTAAGTTTTGAGGCGTCCATCAACACATGGGCAGTACCATGACCGATGCGGTTTCCGACCGCAACTCCCGAGGTTAGCGGTGCTCCATGAATCCCTGTGAGCTCGTACGTCTCGATAAAATTCTCTGATCGCTGGGCGTGTACCGTTTCCGGTCTTGCCTGCAAGATATAGAGTTCACCGGTAACGCCGTCCTTTGCCCATTCGATATCCATGGGCTGATGACGTCCGGCAAGACCGGAATAATGGTCCTCGATCGCGCACGCCCACTTTGCGAGCTGCAGAACTTCGAACCCTGCGAGGCAAAATCTCTTTCGCTGTGATTCGACAACATCACGCACCTGTGTGCCGGTGCCGTCATCGGCGAAAACCATCTTTACTTCTTTTACCCCGAGTTTTCGCGTCACGATCGGGCGATATCCTAGCATTAGCGTCGGCTTAAATACGATCCACTCGTCCGGCGTTGTCATTCCCTGTACGACCGCCTCTCCAAGGCCCCACGCGCCATTGATCAAAACAGCGTCCCGAAAGCCGCTCTCGGTGTCCAGTGTGAACATGACGCCGGAACATGCTGCGTCCGAACGGACCATCGGCTGTATCCCGATAGAAAGCGCCACGTCGAAGTGATCAAAACCCTTCGCCGTTCGATACGAGATCGCACGATCCGTCCAAAGTGATGCATAGCACTGATGGCAGGCCTCGATCACTTCATCTTCCCCCTGAACGTTCAGGATCGTATCTTGTTGTCCCGCAAATGATGCATCAGGGAGGTCTTCGGCGGTAGCCGAGGAACGCACCGCGACCTTGAAGGTCTTTTCGCCGATACGTTCACCGAGGCGATGGTAGGCTTTGATGATCGCCTTTTCGACGTCCGGTGGAAACGAGGTTTCCAACATAAGCCGGCGAGCCTCTGCGCCGACGCGCGCGAGTTCGTCAAGGTCATTGACGTCTAATCCTTTGAGCAGTTTCTTAAGCTTATTCCGCAACCCGTCGGTCTCAAGCAGCAACTCGTAGGCGTGGCTGGTTGTAGAAAATCCGTCGACCGCGCGTACGCCTTGTGACGTAAGTTCGCGGAAAAGTTCACCAAGGCTGGCACACTTGCCGCCCACAAGTGCGACGTCACCGGCGCCGACCTCGCTGAAGTCAAGAACGTAAGGTTTGGAATCAGCCATAAACGCAGTCGGGCCGGAACTATCCGGCCCGTAACTCCTCATTTGATTGAATTACCGCCGGTCCTTAGAACCTGATGACCGCATCGGGCCCACCTTCAACGTGGACCGTATCGACAAAACGAATGCTCTTCGAATCGGTCGTCATAACGACAGAATGCGTCCGCTTGCCTGCACCGAAGAACCGGACACCGCGAAGCAGTGCGCCGTCGGTAACGCCGGTCGCTGCAAAGATTATCTTTTTACCGGGTGCAAGATCGTTAGTGTCATAGATTTTGTTCGGGTCAGAGATGCCCATGCTCTTGATGCGTTCGATCACCTGTTCAGCAGGCGGCACCTTTGAACGGTCAACGCCAAGCCGCTCCGGATCAAATACAAGCTTCGCCTGGATCTCGCCGTTGAGACACTTCATAGCGGCAGCCGTGATAACGCCCTCAGGCGCGCCGCCGATCCCCATCAGTGCGTGAATATTGGTTCCGGCTACTGCTGCCGAAATACCGGCTGAAAGGTCGCCGTCCGAAATAAGGCGAATCCGTGCTCCGGTCGCACGCACATCCGCGATCAGCTGTTTATGGCGCGGGCGGTCGAGGCAGATCACGGTCAGATCGTCGACGTCACGACCAAGTCTTCTGGCGATGTTCTTGAGATTGTCAGCTACTGGAGCATCTATATCGACCGACCCGCGGCACGATGGTCCAACGACTATCTTGTCCATGTAAATGTCTGGAGCATTCAAAAGCCCGCCACGCTCAGCGGCTGCCAGCACGGCGATCGCATTGTTTGCACCGAGCGCGCAAAGGTTGGTTCCTTCTAACGGATCAACGGCGATATCGACCTCGGGGAAATCGGCCCGGGCCTCAGATGAGAACGCTCCGCCACCCAGTTCTTCGCCAATGTAAAGCATCGGGGCCTCATCGCGCTCGCCTTCTCCGATCACGATGCGGCCTCGCATCGGGACAGTGTCCATCACTTCGCGCATCGCTTCGACCGCGACGTGGTCCGAGTGTTTCCGGTCGCCCTGGCCCATCGTTTTTGCCGATTCGATGGCAGCGGCTTCGGTCACCCTAAGAAAATCGAGCGCCAACTCGCGTTCAGCCTTGTTTTTCATCGGTTCTCCGTAATATTCCGTGAGTTATATTGTTATAAGACACGGCATTTTAGCATTTAACGAGGTTCATTTGACAAGTTGCTGTCTGGATATTACGGTTTTAATTTGGTTTTCGACCCAAGCTGAGGAGATTTTCGTTCAATGACCTATATCGTTGCTGAACCTTGCGTAGATTGTAAATACACCGACTGTGCGGCGGTTTGCCCCGTTGAAGCCTTCCATGAACTGCCGGATAAGCTCTTGATCAACCCGGATACTTGTATTGACTGTGACGCCTGCCTGCCTGAGTGTCCAGTCGAGGCAATATTCTCTGATATGTCGATCCCGGAAGAGTATTTACCGTGGCTTGAGATCAACAAGGAAGCGGAGAACTACCCGATCATAAGCACAAAGCAGCCTGCCCTTTACGGTTCGAACTGCAAAGGCCAGCCGGAATAATTCCACTGTCAACTTCAGTACACGCGAAAAGACGGCCGCTAGTGCCGTCTTTTCTATTTTGAGTCTAGAGCTTTCTTCGTTTTGAAAATGTCCTCGGCCGTAGCAAGGTCAGCGGGCGTGTTCAAGTTCAAAAAGAATCGCTCAGCGTTCCTGAGATGACGCATATCGGCAAAGGGCACATACCGCGTACGGACCGTGTCCGCCATAGCCAATGGGCTCCGTTTGCCGCTATCTAATACTTCACTCGCGGCATTAAGACAGATATCGGTTCGATAAACCGCACAAAGCGGCTGAGGCTGGCCGTCCGGCTGCACAGGAATTACTGCATCAAACTCGTCAGCGGCAAACGATACCAGAAGTTCGACAAGTTCGGAGGTCACAAATGGCATGTCACAGGCCAGAGCGACGGACCATTCTGTCGCCGCGTCCAAGAATGCACTATAGAGGCCAACCAGCGGGCCTTCGCTCGGCCCACCGTCCGGAGAGTGATCCAGAATGTTTCGGGCATTTGCTACGAGCGGTTCTTTACTGATTACGGCGACCTCGACACATACAGGTTTGAGGATCGCGAGTGCGTGCTCGATCAGACGAATACCATTCAAAACAACATCATGCTTTGAACCGCCGATCCTGCTCCCCTTGCCGCCTGCCAGTATGTAACCCGAGATATCCATCACTCAAAAAAATGTTCGTAATATGACCCGAATCATATTTACTCGCGGGCCCCACGGCGATAATAACATCAGAATTTAATGCAAATGGAGGCAACATGCAGGAATTTGGTAACAAAACGGTAAGGGAGATCGCACTCGAACTTCCACAAACAACGAGGGTCTTTGAAGAGTTCAAGATCGATTACTGCTGCGGCGGCCGGAAGCCGCTTGCAGAGGCATGCGCGAACGCCGGCGTCGACATCTCCGCGGTCGTAGAGAAACTGACTCGGACGATGAGCGACCGGCAAGCGGATCCGTCGATAACACCGAGCGACTCGTTGACGAAGCTGATGGACCATATCATCGATACCCATCACGTTTACACCCGCAAGGAACTTTCTGCTTTGTTCCCGTTGATGGAAAAGGTCGTTCGTGCCCACGGCGGAAACCACCCCGAGCTCCTTGAATTACAGGAATCATTCATCGAGCTGGCGAACGATCTGATGCCGCACCTCGAGAAAGAGGAGTTGGTCCTGTTCCCATACATCAGACGAATGGAGCAGAACGTACGTAACGGACTGGGGGTCCCGGCGGCACCATTCGGAACGGTAATGAATCCCGTGCGGATGATGATGATGGAACACGATACGGCAGGTGATATCCTAAAGAAAATGCGGTTGCTCAGCGGCGACTATACGACACCGCCGGACGCTTGCCCGAGTTTCACCGGGTTGTTCCATCGGCTCCAGGAGTTGGAACGCGACTTGCACCAGCACATCCATCTGGAGAACAACGTACTGTTCCCCGAGGCTCTCGAAATAGAGGAAAGGGAACTTACGCAGTCTGCCAGCCCAATGTAAAACGAACATGTATTCACAGGTAATTACAAATCCTCCGCAGCGTGAAGTAAGGGTAAAACGCCTGATCTTGCCGACCGAACACGGTTCGTGGGGCTTCTTGCTGGAACCGATCGTCGCGGCGATCGCGATCGGTTTTTCGGCTGCGGGTGGGTGGATAACTCTCATGGTGGTTGGGGCATTTCTCGCGCGTCAGCCGCTAAAATTCGCACTTCTCGGTCTTGCCGGCAACGGCTTTCGTGAACAGACAATCGCCGCGATCAAGTTTACGGTCATCTTCGGCATCGTCTTCGCCGCCGGCTTTGTCGGAGCCCTCGCGACGGCCCCGCAGTATGCGATGTTCCCGTTTCTCGTGATCGCACCGCTCGCAAGCTACCAGATCTTCTGCGATCTTTCGCGTAAGAGCCGCGAACTGCTGCCGGAATTGACCGGTGCCGTCGCGATCTCCGCTTCTGCCCCCGCTATCGCCCTCGCCGCGGGGGTTTCATTCCCGATCGCGATGGGCCTATGGGCAGTCTTTATCGGCCGCTTGATCCCGTCCATTCTTTATGTACGAAATCGGCTGCGGCTCGAAAAGGGCAAATCATATTCGATACTCGTCCCAGTGTCCGCCCATCTCGTCGCGGTTGGGGCAGTCGGGCTGTTGGCCGCAAACGGACTTGCTTCGTATTTGACGGTAGGAATGTTCGCCTTTTTGTCGATTCGGTCATGGATCGGGCTTTCGGATTACCGGCGGCGGATCAAAGCGATGCGGATCGGTGTCTGGGAAGTAACTTACGGAACGTTGACGGTAATTTCGATCATCGTCGGCTATTACATGGGGATCTAACGCTGTGAAAACTCATCCTGCAAGCAGCATTTACGGACCGGTCAAGTCTTGGCGGCTTGGCCGGTCGCTCGGCATTGATCTGTTGTGCGTCGATTCGATCTGTTCGTTCGACTGTGTCTATTGCCAGCTTGGCAAGATCAATCGGCTGACATCGACGCGAGCCACGTTCGTACCCACCTCGCGCGTGATCGAAGACCTGAAAGCCGCGGACTGGGAGAATTCCGACGTGATAACGATCTCAGGCAGCGGAGAACCAACCCTTGCCGAAAACCTCGGAGAGGTGATCGCCTCAGTAAAAGAGCTCACCCGTAAACCGGTGATCGTTCTTACCAATTCGACC
>JAUCQE010000423.1 GCA_030372865.1 Pyrinomonadaceae bacterium | reverse complement strand
CCGCGCGAACAGCAGCCCCGTCAGCCAAAAGAAAAGCACGCCGTGAAGCACGTGCGTAAATGTATAGGGGTCGAGAAAATGCTGCGAGGTATGGCTACTGTTCCAGGCCTGGTTTACGTAGATCGCCGTATCGCCCAGCTTGCACCACCAGACGCGGCCGAACGCCCAAAGGACGGTGGCCATCACAACCGTCGCAGCAATACTGACGGCGATCGGCAACTTCAAACTTTGGGTTATCGTTTGGTCGGTCTCGCCGTTCATCGGGATTGATGATGAATGCGAACGCGTATTTTTTCAAGACGGGATCACTCAGCAGTGCGGCTGATCGCGACGCCGCCGTTCAGCCGCTGGTTCATGTTATGGGCGATCATCTTTGCACGCAGCTTTGCCGCCTCCGCGAGCCCGCCTTCGAACAGGCGGTCAACGGTCGCGGAGAATATCTCGACCCAGCGGACAAAATGCTCGAACTCAAGCGGCGAACGGGCGTGCAAAATTTTATGCACCTCTAGCGGGTTGTTGAAATACACGGGCCGCGAGAAAAGCACTTTCTCCCAAAAATCGGTGATGACAGGCAGGTGCGATTCAAGGTCGAGATCCACAAAGTGGTGCCCGATAACCGGATCGACCGTCGCCACCGAGTAAAACTCCGTCAGCAGCAGGTCAAGGTCTTTCCTGTCTTCGATATCGCGACGCATTTTTGTTAGATGCGTGGAATTGCGGGGTTGAGCAAAAGAGGCCCATCGTCCATCGGTTTTTTTAGACCAGTTGCCAGTTTTCAGCCGCCAGTTACCAGTTCTTTTTACTGGCAACTCGAAACTGACAACTGGTAACTGGAACTCAAAATAACTTCCCGCAAAGCCGCAAAGGGCCGGACCGAGATGCTCTGCCTTTATCCTTTATCCTTCGGCCTTTCTGATTTACTCCGTGCTGATCTCTTCTTCGCCGTGGAGTGCGGCGTTCAGCGTGTGCCAGCTTAGCGAGGCGCATTTCACGCGGGCGGGAAATTCGAGGACGCCGGCAAATGCCCGCAGTTTCCCGAGGTGGTTCTCGTCCGTCTCAATATCCATTTCGCCCGTCACCATCTTATGGAACTCGTCAAAAAGCTGGTCGGCCTCTTCGCGAGTCTTGCCCTTTACCGCCTGCGTCATCATCGACGCGGACGCCTTCGAGATCGCGCAGCCCGACCCCTTGAACGCGACATCGCCCACGGTGTCGCCGTCCATCTTCACAAAGATCTGCAACGCATCGCCGCAAAGCGGATTATTCC
>JAUCQE010000422.1 GCA_030372865.1 Pyrinomonadaceae bacterium | reverse complement strand
TCGACGACCTTGCGGCGATGATGAAGCGCCGCGGCTATCGGTTCGTTACGCTCGAAGAATCACTACGTGACGAGGCGTATAAACTGCCGGATACATTTATCGGTGGGGCGGGCATCTCGTGGCTGCACAGATGGGCAAGGGAAAAAGGACGCGGGAATATTTTGCCGGACGAACCGAAGGTGCCCGATTTTGTTTTGAAACTTTCGGGCTTTGAGTCTGAATAGGTGAGCGTCGATCATAAGCCGCTGATCTGAGAAAGAAAGGTATGCATCACACAAAGACATCGCCGTCGGGTTGGCTGGCGTTCGACCTCAACATTCTTCGACGCATGAACTTTGCATCGGTGTCGATGCCTTTCACGCCCGACCCGGTCCTCGGAACTTATCTGAAAAGGTACAAGGTCCGCGTGATGGCGAACGACCTCCTGCAGTCCGCATGGACGCGGGCGATCGCTTCAATACAGAACAACGCCGAACGGCTGACTGACGACGACGTTAACCTCATCCTGGAAGACGTCTACGTGCCGCGTCACCGTCTGCAGAATGCGTCGCTCAGGAACTGGTTTACGGAGACCGATTCGTGGTGGTTCGACAATCTTCGCCGCAATCTCGACCGCCTGCAATCGCCATTCGCATTCGCCATCGGTGCGAGCCTCGCGATGGCTGTGGGCGATTACGTCCATTCGTTCAACGACGAGACGGGCGAACTTCGCCAACCGCTCTCGAACGTTTTTCGCCGGCTCTGGATGTCGTTGCCGGAGCCGATAAACAACGGGCAGAATAACGTCTGCCAGAACAAGAGCATCAACGAATTCATCGCCGAAAACCCCGCCGAATTGATGTTCCTGCGGCTTCCGCCCGCACGGTCAGAGACGAGGATCGGTTTTCCGTCCGATGCAATTTGGAAAGAAGAATGGATGCGCGGCGGCAGCGATTTCTGGGGCGACATCGACAACGTAAGGAATGGAAACCTCGGAATGCCCGTCGAGACAAAATCGCAGTATCTGCAGCTGTTAGGCGATACGCTGAGACGTGCGACCAACATCAAACGCTGGGCGATCGCCCACGTCGAAACGGGATTTGTTTCGACGCAGGACATCGTCGA
>JAUCQE010000421.1 GCA_030372865.1 Pyrinomonadaceae bacterium | reverse complement strand
CACCTAGATCTACACCTTTGGGAACTCGTCGGAAGCTTCATTTGTGTATATGAGACAGGCCGGGTTACCGCTATTTGATCTGAAAACCTACACGAACTAAAACGATACATAAACCCCGCCGCTCCGGCTGCCGCTACCGCCGCGTTCGCCGCCTCCGCTCCCAAATATCGTCTCAGGCCGTCTCACCCCGTCTCAAACACCCCTCTGCGCGCGCTGAGACGAGACGATTTCCGGCTTTGATTTCTCGGCCGTTTGCGGCGACAATTAGCTCGCTTTTCTATCACCAATCGGAGGTTCTCGGATGAAGTCGATTTTAGGATTTGGGGTACTCGCATTTGCGTTGGCGTTTTGCGGGCTCGGCGACAGGTTGAAACAGATGCAGGGCGGTGCGGGCGATTCGGGCTCGGCGTCGAACTCTTCAAGCCCGTCGGCGAATCCTGACGCTCCCAATGCTGACAAAGCCGAAATGACCGCTTCGCAGCGATCGATCGCGGACGGCGGCACAGAGATCAAATGGGACGATCAGGGTATCTCGTGGAAAGTGCCGCCGGCGTGGAAGAAGATGGACGTGAAAAAGGAATCGCTAAACTACGGTAACGTGAGCGAAGGCTTTCTGATCGCGTCGATCTCGGTAATGCCCGACAGCTTCCCTTCAGACATCAGTGCAAAAGCGACCTACGACAGTGCGCTCGAACAGATGAAGCAGGGCAAGTACGAAGAGGTCCGGTGGCTCGATATAGACGGCGTGACGGGCGTGGAATGGATCGAATCGATGCCGGAAGACAAGGACGGCCCGCGACGGCATCAGTGGATCGCCTTCCGCCGGTATCAAGGCCAAAATCAGCAGCTAAACATCATGGTCTCGACGAAGGGTTCCAACTTCGACTCGCAACGAGATAAGTTCGCCGCGATACTGTACTCGATGAAGATCCCGAAAGGATAAACGAAAAAGCCCGGTTCGCCGGGCTTTTTCAATGCATATATTTTCTCTTGATCACGAATGAAGCGTTGGGGCATCGGCATGCGGAATGAAGCATTTTCTACATCGGGCCTCGTATTTATCGGCGGCACCGACCTCGACCCTTGCCTCCGATTCGACCGTTCGCTGCGAATAATTTGCCGTGCTGCCGCATTTAACGCAAATCGCGTGCGTTTTCGTAATGAACTCGGCAATGCACAAAAGCTGAGGCATCGGCTCGAATGGTTTGCCGGTGTAATCCTGGTCAAGCCCCGCGATGATCACACGCTTTCCTTGATGTGCGAGTTTGTTCGCTGCCTCGATCAGCTCAAGATCGAAAAACTGCCCTTCGTCGATGCCGACGACCTGGGTCTCGTCAAGGATCGCAGCCATCAGTTCGGTGGCTGACGAGACCGGCATCGAATCGTGCTTATGGCCTGAATGCGAGGCGATCTCTGCCACCGAGTAACGGGCGTCGATCCTGGGTTTGAAAAACTGAACTCTTTGCCGTGCAATGCGTGCCCGATTAAGGCGGCGGATCAGTTCTTCGGATTTACCCGAGAACATCGAACCAACGATGACCTCGATCCAACCGGTGCCATTTTGACGTACTTTTCGGCGTTCTTCGGTGTTGTCGAACGCAAACTCTTCAACCATATTTAGCGAATTATTCGTGGAGAAACGCTAATTATAGAGGAAGACCGCAGAACTTAAAAACGCATTGATCTGATACTTACAGACGAGCTACATCCGCAGGTCGCGGCCCGTCATTTCCGAAGGCTGATCGATTCCCATCAGGGCAAGCAGCGTCGGTGCGACGTCCTCAAGCGACCCATCCGGCCTCAATTTGGCACCTTTGAACTCCTCGCCGATCAGATGGAAAGGCACTGGGTTTCCGGTCGGCGAACGGTGCGGCTCGCCGCGACCGTCAAACATAGTTTCGCAATTCCCGTGTGTCGAGGTAATGATCGCAACGCCGTTCATTTCCCTGACTTTTTCGATGATGCCGCCAATGCAGGTATCAACGTATTGCACGGCCTCGACCGTCCGCTGCATGTTGCCGGTCTCAGCCACCAATCCCGCAGCCGGAATATTTACGACAAAGACGTTTGCCGCCGAGTCCTCAATACCTCGAAGAAAACGGTCCGTGATCTTGAAGCTCTGCAATTCAGGCTCAGCCTCTCGCATCGCCGCGTTTCCCGTAACGACCTCGATAATCCGCTCGTATTGTCCGCCCGATTCATTTCCGCAGTTCAAGAAACGGCTGACGTGTGGGATGCGTTCGGTTTCGGAGATTCGAAGGTTTGTGATCTCATTTGCGCTAAGAACATCCGAGAGATTATTGCTCTCCGCCCACGCCGGAAAGGCGACCGGCATCCTGAACGCGCGGTCGTATTCCGTTAGGCAGATCGCCTCGATCCATGGCTTTGCCGCCGGCGAGAGTATCCCTTGATCGGGCACTGCCAGCGAGCGAACAAGCTGCCGCATTGTGTCGGGTCGATGGTTGAAAAAGATCACCAGATCACCGTTCGTGACATGCGTTACCGGAACGCCGGGCTCGCGTTCGAGGACGATCGGTGCGATGAATTCCTCAGAAATGCCGCGAAGGAAGGAATTCCTGATCGCCGCGACTGCATCTATCGCCCGCTCACCTTCCGCGAACGCAAGCATCGTGAAAGCTCGGGCGGTCCGCTCCCAGTTATCGGAGTTATCCATCGCATAGAACCGGCCACACAGCGACGCAAAGCGTCCAATGCCGATCTCCGCCATCTTTATCTCGGTTGCCTCAACGAAAACATCCGCCGAACGCGGCGGCACGTCGCGGCCGTCGAGAATGCCATGAACAAAGGCCTCCTTATGGCCCGTTTGCTTTGCCATTCGAAGAAGTGCGTAAAGATGCTCGACCGACGCGTGCACTTCGGCGTCGCTGATCATGCCGATCAGGTGGACCGAGGCACCGCGTTCGCGGGCAGAGGTCATCGCCGAAACCAAGACGTCATTCTGAAGAAATGTGCCAGAGCGGATCGCCTCGTGGATGCGTGATGCCGCCGTTCGCACCACGCGGCCGGCACCGATGTTCATATGCCCGATCTCTGCGTTTCCCGCTACGCCGTCCTCGAGCCCGACGCTCATTCCCGCAGCTGAAAGGGTAACAAATGGGAACTCTGCGGTAAGGCGATCGTAGTTTGGCGTATGTGCGGCGGCGATCGCGTTTCCTGCGGTATTTCGCGAAAAGCCCCAACCGTCAAGGATGATCAGCGCGTGAGGCCGTTCGGTTACTCGGTTCATAAAAAAATGCGTTTGCAAAGGTCTAGGGAGAGAAAGGAAAGATCCAGCCAGAGGATTCTCAGGCACCCGGACGGATGCCAGATGCCTCACTATTATAACCGATTTGCCGGGACTGATTGCAAGAAATTAGTTAGTAGGCATTGGGAGCGGTCTTCTCCATCCAACGCTCGGGAAAACGCAGAGACGCGAACTCAAACTGCTCGTAAAGACCGTGAGCATCGCGAGTAGCAAGTATCCATCGCCGCAACCCCTGAAGTTCAGGGTGCTCGACAATTACTTGCATTAACCATTTACTGAGGCCCTGACCTCGATAATCGTTCAGGACAAATACGTCGCCGAGATAAGCGAATGTGGCACGGTCGCTAACTACGCGGGCAAAGCCGATCTGTTTTCCGCCGTGATAAAGTCCGAAGCAGATCGAATTTTCGATCGCGGTACGTGTTTGTTCCTCGCTCCGCTCGCGAGCCCAGTAAGATTCCTCGACGAGGAATCTGTGTATCGCCCCAACGTCCAGCAGCCGCTTATCTGTGCTTATTACAAGATCGCCCCGTTTCAATTCCATATGCCCTTACGGAACATTGACCGTGAACTCGCCGGCGGTGGTGAACGTGATCACACCCGCCCAAGTGCACATAAGGGTGCTTATATTGTCGAGGGTCGGAAAATTCCCAAGCAGTACGTTCGGGGCACCCGCGACCCATGGTGCCGGCGTTGCGGGAATACAAGGGGCGGGTGTGAATACGCCCGAGGCTGCCGTCGTCGCGGCGATCACCGCCGGATTGGTCGGGGCGGAGCACATTCCGAACGGCATAATATTCACCATCGGAATGTGGTCCATGATATTGGCATCGGGCACCTGATTCGTATTTACGCGATTCTTCGGCAATACGACCAACGAACTCGGGGCCATACCGAAACTGCACATCATCATCGCGCCGTGGCAAACCTGAAGCGGCATGATCTTACCTCCTATAAAATCAACTACGCGGCGATAAACTATGAGGGCTGCCAAATTGAGCCCGCCACAATATCTGGACGGCGTTTCCAAGAATAATTTGCCGTCGTATGCGATCCCGGGAGATGCCCGACCCTACGATCTCAGCCGATCTGATAAAACGCCTTGCGGCCCGGATAACGGGCTGAGTCGCCGAGATCTTCCTCGATGCGGAGCAGCTGGTTGTACTTCGCGATGCGGTCGCTGCGGCAGAGGCTTCCGGTCTTGATCTGGCCGGCATTGGTCGCGACGGCGAGATCGGCGATGAACGTGTCCTCCGTTTCGCCGGAGCGATGCGAGATGACGGCCGTCATGTTATTCGTCCGTGCAAGCTCGATCGCATCGAGCGTTTCGGTCAGCGTTCCGATCTGGTTGACCTTGATCAGGATCGAGTTCGCCGCATTTTCATCAATTCCCCGCTGCAGAAAACGGACGTTCGTCACAAAGAGGTCATCACCGACAAGCTGTACCCGGTCGCCAACCGACTTCGTCAGGCTTTTCCAGCCATCCCAATCGTTCTCGGCCATTCCGTCCTCGATCGAAATGATCGGGTACTTATCGCACCAGTCGGTCCAATAGGCTGCCATTTCTTCCGATGATAGCTCGCGTTTGTCGCTCTTTTTGAAAACGTACTTGCCGTCGATAAAGAACTCGCTCGATGCGGGGTCGAGGGCCAGCATCACGTTCTCGCCGGCCGTGTAGCCTGCTTTTTCGATAGCTTCGAGGATCGTTTCGACCGCTTCCTCGTTCGATTTCAGGTTCGGGGCAAAGCCGCCTTCGTCGCCGACCGAGGTCGAATAACCGCGGGATCTGAGAACGCCCTTAAGGTTATGAAAGATCTCGGCTCCCATCCGCAACGCCTCTGCAAAGTTCTCGGCACCGACCGGCATCACCATGAACTCTTGAAAATCGACGTTGTTGTCCGCGTGAGCGCCGCCGTTCAGGATGTTCATCATCGGAACGGGCAGCGTTTTGGCGTTTGCGCCGCCGATGTAGCGATAGAGCGGTATTTCAAGTGCGGCGGCGGCCGCACGGGCATTTGCCAGCGAAACGGCCAGGATCGCGTTTGCTCCTAGGTTGGACTTGTTCGCCGTGCCGTCGACCGCGAGCATCACCTCGTCGACCTGCGTCTGGTCGAGAGCGTCGAGCCCTTCGATCTCCGGGGCGATCCTTTCGATCACGTTCTCGACGGCGGTTTGGACGCCTTTCCCGAGATAACGGAGTTCGTCGCCGTCGCGCAGTTCGACAGCTTCGTTCTCGCCGGTCGAGGCGCCGCTCGGCACTGCCGCACGGCCCGTCGTTCCGTCCTCGAGGATGACCTCTGCCTCGATCGTCGGGTTGCCCCGCGAATCCATGATCTCCCGTGCCCACACTTGTTCAATAAGGCTCATTTAATATTTTTCTCCGATAGGATGGTATTTTGCGATAACAAATAATTTAACCGCGTTCGGAGGCAAACTCAAAACAGCCCTCGTCCGGGAACTTCAAATCGTCTCGTCTCAGCGCGCGGAGGGTATATGTGAAACGCTTAAGAGACGCTTCTGTCTCTTATACACATCTCCGAGCCCACGAGACAGCG
>JAUCQE010000420.1 GCA_030372865.1 Pyrinomonadaceae bacterium | reverse complement strand
GTTCGGAACTCGTCGGCAGCGTCAGATGTGTATAAGAGACAGTTCCATGTCTTTAGCCTCCGAACGATGCAACACGCGTTGTATTGTATATGCAACACTGTTGCATTTGCAAGAGGTCTGTTTCCATCCCGCAACTTTTATCCCCGAAAGGCGAAAGCGGCGGCCGGGGCGGGAAACGGATAACGAATGATAACGGCGGCTGCAGCGGCGAAGCGTGCCAAGGCCGGTCGGCCGGATCGAAAAAAGTACGCTGATAACGGCGACGCCGGAGGCGAAGATTCCTGCGAACCCCAGCAAACGGAAAAAATGACACACGAAATTCGCACGATTTCGGCCGATTTTCTGCACTTTTCCTATGCTTTCCGACCGGATTTCGAGCGACATCGACACGCCCGCCAACCCCTGATCGCGTCCCAAATGGTCCCAACGCCCCATTTCCGCCCGATCGAGACCGTGCATCACCGCTCTGAATATTTCGTCACTTTATCCTTCATCCCTCATCCTTCATCCTTTCGCCTTTCGCCTTTCTCCTTTATCCTTTATTCTTATACCCGAATGTCTTATCAGGTCATCGCCCGAAAATGGCGGCCGCAGGCTTTTGACGAGGTCACCGGCCAGGAGCATATTACGCAGACGCTTCGTAATGCGATCGAGCACGAGCGCCTGCATCATGCTTATTTATTTTCGGGCGCGCGCGGCGTGGGCAAGACCACCACGGCCCGCCTGCTGGCCAAAGCCCTGAACTGCCACAAAAGCCAGGGGCCGACCGTAAATCCTTGTCACGCCGACGACCCGGACGCATGCCCGTCCTGCCGCGAGATCACGGAAAGCCGCTCGATAGACGTATTTGAGTTCGACGCGGCGTCGAACACGCAGGTCGATAAGATCCGCGAGATAATCCTCGAAAGCATCAACATCGCTCCGGCTCGCGACCGCTATAAGATCTTCATCATCGACGAGGTCCACATGCTCTCGACCTCTTCGTTCAATGCCCTGCTGAAAACGGTCGAAGAACCGCCTCCGCGCGTCGTTTTCATCATGGCGACGACCGAACTGCACAAGGTTCCGGACACCATCGCGTCGCGTTGCCAGGAGTTCCAGTTCCGCACGATCGCACCGCAGAAGATCTACGACCGGCTCAAGCTCATCGCCGAGGCCGAAAAGGTCAACATCGATGAAGCCGCACTTCGCGAGATCGCCCGTTCGGGCGAGGGCTCGATGCGCGATGCCCAGTCTAATTTCGATCAGGTTATAAGCTTCGCCGGCGAACACATCTCGGCCGACGACGTAACGAACGCCCTCGGAATAGCCAGCGTCGAGATGCTTTCGCGTGTCGCCGCCGCAGTCGCCCGGCAGGACGCTAAAGAGGTCCTTCTCGTCGTCGATGAACTGATCGCCCGCGGCCAGGACC
>JAUCQE010000419.1 GCA_030372865.1 Pyrinomonadaceae bacterium | reverse complement strand
ACCTCGCCCGCGAATCGCGGGAGGTGCTTGACGAAGGCCTTGAGACGGCGAAGCTGATCTTCGGCGGGCGGCGGCTTGCTCCGTACCTGCGGCCGCATTTCATCACCGCGGCCGATTGGGAGCGGGTAAAGTCGACGTGCGAGACGATCTGGAGCGCGCTTCAAAAGGTAAAGGACGCGGCTGTCGCGGACGATAAGATTCTCGACGAGCTTGGTGTGACGGAGATCGAGCGGGAACTCGTAAAGATCGACCCGGGCTACAAGCAGGTCTCGCCGACGGCGAGGCTTGATTCGTTTCTGACCGACGACGCATACAGCTTTGTCGAACTGAACGGCGAAAGCCCGGCGGGCATTGCATACGCGGACTCGGCGTCGGAGATCTTTCTCTCGATGCCGGTGATGAAAAAGTTTGCCGAGCGGTATGAGGTGAGGACGCTTGAGGGGCGGTCGAAGCTGCTGGACGTGCTGATCGCGTGCTACACGGAATTCCTCGGACGGAAACCGGAGACACCGCCGGTGATCGGGATCGTCGACCTGAAGGGCCTGCCGACGCAGAAGGAATTTGAGCTGTTCAAGGAATTTTTCGAGTACAGCGGATACACGGCGTTGATCTGTTCGCCGGAAGACCTCGAATTCGACGGCCAGCGGCTTTACTACGACGGTGTGGCGATCGACATCGTTTATAAGCGGCTGTTGGTCAATGAGTATCTTCCGATCGTCGATCAGTATCCGGCATTGCTCCACGCTTACAAGGCCGGGGCGATCTGTATGGTCAACAGTTTTCGCGGGAAACTGGTCCATAAAAAGGCCATCTTTGCCGTGCTGACCGACGAGCGGTTCGAACACCTTTTCAGCGAAACCGAACTTCCGTCGATCGCGAAGCACATCCCGTGGACGCGGAATTTCCGGCAGGACGAGACATTCAACAGCGGCGAGAGGATCGACCTCGTTGAGTGGACACGCCAAAACTCACACAAATTAGTTTTGAAACCGAATGACGATTACGGCGGACACGGCATCTATATAGGCTGGAACTCAACACCTGCAGAATGGGATGCCGCTATTGCCGACGCGCTTGAAAAGGGCGATTACCTTGTTCAGGAACGCGTAGCGACAGCAAAGGAAATGTTTCCGATGCTGTTCGACGACCTCGGGAAATGGGGGCACGTAGAACAGCTTGTCGATCTTGACCCGCTGCTTTTCAACGGCCGCGTCGGCTCAGCATTCACACGCCTGTCATCTAGCGAACTCGCGAACGTGACGGCCGGCGGTGGAATGGTTCCGACATTTATCATCGAGGGTAGAAAATGAAAGGGATCGCGTTTTATCTCTCAGCTTTCGTAATCGCAGGTTTTTTGGCGGCAAGCTCATACGGACAGGGCCGTCCGCTGTTTACCATCGACCGCAGGGCCGTTCCGGACGTCGAGAAAGTATCAAGGGCAGTTAAGAAACAGGCTGATATCGTGATGAGCGAATCGGGGCCGGCCGTTGCCGCGATGACCCGGCTAGACCTACCGCTGCTCGACGGCAAGACCTACAGGGCGGTGAGCATCGGTTCGATTGTTCGGAGTATGGACGATGTGACCTGGCACGGCAAGATCGACGGCCGCGACGACGTCATCCTGACGTTTTACAAGGGACATGTTTCGGGAGTTGTTTATGCGGGAGATTTGGTCTATGAGATCGTTCCGCGCGGCAGCAAGCATGTGCTGGCGGAAATAGACCAGAGCCTGCTTCCGGAATGCGGCGGATCCGTAAGCACGCCGGCTGTTGCGGACGCGGCCGCACTCGAGCCGAGTGCCGGCGTGGATTCCGGCGACCGGATCGACGTGCTGGTGGTCTACACGACGGCGACGAAAAACTTCCTCGGCGGCGATGACCAGGCACGTGCTTTCGCACAGCAGGCGATCGATTCGACGAATGCTGCCTACGCGAACAGCAAGATCCGCCAGCGGGTCAATCTTGTCCACGCGGCGGAATACGTTTTTGTCGAGACCGGCAGTTCCTCGACCGACCTTTCGACGCTTCGGCAGAATGCGACGATACAAGGACTGAGGAACACTTACAAAGCCGACCTTGTCGCGATGATCGGCGAGGTGACCGACGTCTGCGGGATCGGCTATCTAGTCGGAAGCCCGTCCGGTTCCGAGTTCGGCTATACGATAACGGCCCGCTCATGCGCGGTCGGGAACGTTTCATTCGCTCACGAACTCGGACATAACATGGGAAGCAATCATAACCCGGAGAACTCGGGAAGCGGTTCGGTCTTTCCGTATAGCTTCGGGCATTACGTTAACGGGTCGTACCGGACCGTGATGTCATACGTGAATCAGTGCCCGCAGGGTTGTGCGCGGAGGCCTTATTTCTCTAATCCGGAGATCTTTTTCAACGGCGTGCCGACCGGTATCGACGGTACTCGCGACAATGCGCGTTCGATAAATAACACGGCTGACACGATGGCGAACTACCGATACAGCGGGGCGAGCATCGGGCTTACGAATTTCAACAGCGGCGACCGTTTGCCGCTCGGTTTTCGGCGAAGCGTAACGTGGACGTCGGAAGGTGTGACGGGGAACGTGAACATCCAGGTTTCCCGCGATGACGGAATGACGTGGGAAACGGTTTTGGCAGACACGCCGAATGACGGTTCTGAGGCGATCTCTGTTTGGGGGAAGCCGACTCGGAGAGGCCGAATCCGCGTGGCGAGCGTTGCGAACCCGATGATCACGGATTCGAGCACAGCAAATATTTCAATTAGATAAATGGACAGCACCGCCTCTAGGGGCGGTGAATTTTTGAATGGACCAATCGCAAAACACATCCCGCCTTTCGCGGCTCACTGAGGAGTTCCGTCAACTTGAAGAGAAGCTTCGCCTCGGCGGCGGGCCGGAGAAGATAGAGAAGATTCATAAACAGGGCAAGTTGACCGCGCGCGAACGCATCGAGCTTTTACTTGATGACGGAAGCTTTTCGCAGGAGATCGGCCTGCTGGTCGCCTTTGACGAATACAAGGGACAGGCTCCGGCGGCGGCAGTCGTGACGGTCGTCGGAAAGGTTGAAGGTAGGGAGTGCGTCGTGGTCGCGAACGACGCGACGATAAAGGCCGGGGCATGGTATCCGGAGACGATAAAGAAGATCCTGCGGGCGCAGGAGATCGCGATGCGAAACCGCGTGCCGATCGTCTATCTTGTCGATTCTGCCGGCGTTAACCTGCCGTATCAGGGCGGCGTTTTTCCGGGGCAATACGGTGCGGCCCGCATCTTTTATTACAACTCGCTGATGCGGCGTTATCTGAAGGTGCCGCAGATCGCCGCGGTGATGGGAATGTGCGTCGCGGGCGGCGCGTACCTGCCTGCGTTGTCGGACGTGATCCTGATGGTGGAAGGGACGTCGTTCATGGGATTGGGCGGGGCGAATCTCGTCAAAGGTGCGACGGGCCAGACGATAGACAACGAAACGCTCGGCGGAGCGATGACCCACAACGCTATCTCGGGCGTCGCACATTACCGCACGCCCGACGATAAGGCGTGCTTAGAGAAGATCAGAGAACTTATCTCGGAACTCCCGGCAAAGGAACCGACGCGAGTTTCGGTCACGCAAGCCAAAGAACCGGCGGAATCGGTTGAGCGGCTTTATTCCGTGTTGCCGGAGGACCATCGGGCCCCGTATGACATGCACGCCGTGCTCGACACGATAATCGACGAGGGCGGCATTGACGAGTTTCAGGCCGACTTTGCGAAAGAGATGATCTGCGGGACCGCGCGGATCGGCGGCATCCTCGTTGGGATCATCGCGAATTCTCGCGGAATGTCGAAAGGGAAACCCGGCTCGCCGCCGCGGTTCGGCGGTATCGTCTATACCGAAAGTGCGGAGAAGACGGCGTATTTCATCGAGAACTGCGAGCGTCACCAGACGCCGCTTTTGTTCGTGCAGGACGTCTCGGGCTTTATGGTCGGTGCAGATGCCGAACATAGCGGGATAATCCGTGCCGGTGCAAGGTTTGTCGAGGCCATGGCGACGGCGACGGTGCCGAAGATCGTGCTGACGGTTAATCACGCTTCCGGTGCCGGATACTACGCGATGGCCGGGCAAGGTTTTGACCCGGATTTCATCTTTTCGCTGCCCACCGGACGTATGGGCGTAATGGAAGGCGATTCCGCAGTACAGGCGATCTTCGGGACACAGCTCGAAAAACTGAAGAAAGAAGGAAAAGAGCCCGACGCCGCAATGCTTGCCGAGATGGAAAGCGTTCGGCAGACCTACGACCGCGAGCTTGACGCAAAACATGCCGCGGCACGCGGATTGGTCGATGCGATCGTTACGCCTGATGATGTGCGGTCCGCCCTGATACTTTCGCTGCAAACGTGTTTGAATACCTCGAAGCCGCACATCGGTGCTGTCTCTTATACAC
>JAUCQE010000418.1 GCA_030372865.1 Pyrinomonadaceae bacterium | reverse complement strand
GCGACTTCCCGTTACAACCGCCGGCTGACGACCGCTACTTCACCGATCAGCCAGGCGATCGGCAATGCGCTAAATGAATTCGGCAAGCAAAAGGGCTACGCGATCATTTTCGATCTTTCGGCCGACGAGAAAGGCCTCATCGTCGCCATCCCCAACGAAAAGATCGACATCACCAAAGACTTCATCGCCTTCTACAACGCGAAACCGTAGTTCGGGCGTTTTGTCACATGTCCGGCGGCGGCGGTGTTTTACGTCTGTACGAGATACGGACCGGATTTCAGACACCGCCCGGCGGAGATCGTGGACATCATGCAAAAAAATCTTTCGCGTTTCGCTTCAAGGATAATTCTCGCCGTTATCGCATTCGCCGCTTTTGCGTCGACGGTTTTCCCGCAGGCGAAAGTGCCTGAGATCTCGCCCCAGACGCTGGCACGGATAAAAACTTATCTTGACGGCATCGAACGCTCAGGTTTTACCGGCAACGTTGTCGTCGAACGCGACGGTGAGATCGTTGTTTTGTGGTCCTCCGGCATGCGCGATGCCGAACGCAGGTTCCGCAACGACGTCCACACGGTGTTCGACATCGGTTCCCTCACCAAGCAGTTCACAGCCGCGGCGATCTTAAAGCTCGAGATGCGCGGCAAGCTCAGCACCGAAGACACGCTCGGCAAATATTTCCCCGACGTTCCCGCCGACAAATCGTCGATCACCATCCACGATCTGCTCCGTCATTCCGCCGGCCTCAGGGGCGACATCGGCGGCGATTACGAAAAGATCACGCGCGAAGAGTTCATCGCAAAGGTCATGGCGACGCCGCTCGAATCCGCCGTCGGAGAGCGTTTCCGCTATTCGAACATCGGTTACAGCCTGCTCGCAATGATCGTCGAAAAGGCGTCCGGGCAGGATTACGAGACGTTCCTCGCGAAAAATCTCTTCAAGCCCGCGGGAATGCGTTCGACCGGATATTCTTTGCCGAGGTTCGAGCCGACCTTTGTCGCAGTTGGTTATCGCTGGGACGGAGATCTGTGGGGAAGGCCGACGGAAAAGCCCTGGGACGGCGGAGCGCCGTTTTGGCATCTGAGAGGAAACGGCGGGCTTCTTTCGACGACCGAAGATCTCGCGAAATGGAGCGTCGCGCTTCGCGGTGAAAAGATCCTTTCAAAAGCGGCGAAGAAAAAGCTGCATCATCCGCGGCTTCGGGCGGGCGAGACGGACAATCCGTATTACGCCTACGGCTGGGACGTGCTGAAAACGCGGCGGAACACCTTCGTCGCACGCCATAACGGCACGAACAACATCTTCTACGCCGACATGCACCGCTATCTCGACGAGCGCCTGACGATCATCCACATGGTCAACAAAGGCATTCCGTCGTTCGTCAACGTGAACGACGAGATCGCCCGCATCATCTTCGAGCCCGCGTACGTTCCGCCGGTCCCCGCCGCCGAATCGAAGGAAAATCAGGCCTACACCGAAGAGCTTGTTAAGATCGCTGCCGAAAAAGGCCTCGATGCGGCCGTCGCCGCGCATAATTCGCGGAAAAACGGCCTCGATGCGGTGGAAAGGTTCGTGAACCGTGCCGGCTACGGCCTGCTCGAAGAGAAAAAGCACGCGCAGGCGATAGAGGTCTTCAAACTCAACACCATCCTCTTCCCCCGCTCATCAAACGCCTTCGACAGCCTCGCCGAAGCCTACACCGAAACCAACAACAAACCCCTCGCCATCGAAAACTACAAGAAATCCCTCCAACTAGACCCCACAAACGCCCACGCCGAACGGATGATCAAACGGCTTCAGGAACATTAGCTCAGAATTCCAACCGGGCCGCGTTCTCAAACATCGTATACGTGATGAAGTTCTGGTTTCTCCCGATATTGCTAATGTTGAGCGGCTGCGTGAAGGAAGCTTCAGTCGCCACACAGCAAATCGACCACACGCAAGCGTCAACAGATCGAGCGGTCGTTGAACCGCGGCATCCCGCCGG
>JAUCQE010000417.1 GCA_030372865.1 Pyrinomonadaceae bacterium | reverse complement strand
ATTGGGCTGAACGTGGCCAGGGTCACTGATTCGCCGATCTTAGGGGCTGAGGGTAACAAGGAGTTTTTGGCGTTGTATGAGCGAAGCTAAGGCCGATCGGGAAGAACGCTTCGTCGAAGGGCGGGACTATTACATCGACGACGGCCTCTTCGTGATGACCCGCGAGTATTTATTGAAGCGAGGCTACTGCTGCATGAACGGCTGCCGCCATTGCCCGTACCCGAAAAGCGATCAGAGCAAGAACTCCTCTAATTCGTTGTGAGCCTGCGGGTGTGTTGCCGGTTCGCCATCCACTGCAAAATACGTATCCTCATCTTCCTCCTCGACCAGCGTCTCCGATCGCGTAACGGGTTTTCGCATATCCACCTCCTTCGCAGTTATACCCATGAACTCCATCGGCGTTCGCGCGATCTGCACCAGGAGTTCAGGAGTGCAGCAGACGGCCTCGTATTTCTCAAGATCAAGGCGAAGATCGTCCTGACCCGCCAGCCAGTCGAGGGCTGATTCGAGCGTTCGGCGAGCACCACTATCGGCAGGCCATGCAATTCGGTAGTGCATCCACTTTCCGTCCCTTCTGGCTGAAACCACGCCCGCATTACGCAGGTAGGCCAGGTGCCGCGAGATCTTTGGCTGGCTTTCACCGAGCACTTCGGTGAAGAAACAAACACATACTTCGTTCTGCCGCATAAGATTCAACAGCCGTAGCCGCGTCTTATCAGCAAGGGCCATAAAAAACTTCTCCATCTCAGCGAGGGCTTTGTCCATTTTCATATATCGATAATAGCATATGATTTGAATATCGTCTTGACATTCCCGGGTCAGGGGAATATATTCGCTTATACATATATGTTATTACATATATGAAATTTCAACTGGAGCGTAACAGCAATGTCACAGAACGAAGTCATATCTATAAAGCCGCATATATCCATCAACGTCAAAAACATCGAGAAAAGCGTTGAGTTTTACTCGAAGCTCTTCGGGATCGAACCGATTAAGTACATCAAGGGCAACACCACGATGCATTCCATAGTTCGCGAAGAGCTTGGCGAAGAAAGTGAGAAACCGCGGTTCGGCTATGCCAAGTTTGACGTCGAGAACCCGCCGCTTAATTTCGTCCTGAACGAAGCGCCGTTTACCGAAGGCGGCTCGCTTTCTCATCTTGGGATCCAGGTCGCCTCGACCGAGGACGTTCTTATGACCCGCGAACGCTGGGCCGAATCGGGGCTGCTTACCGTTGACGAAATGAATGTCGATTGCTGCTATGCGTTGCAGGACAAGACATGGGCTCGCGACCCGGACGGCAACGAGTGGGAGGTCTTCGTCGTTCTCAAGAACACCGAACCGAAAGCCGAGGCGTGCGGTTGCGGCGATAAGGTCCAGCATGCCGAGCTTTCGACCGAGGTCTGTTGCACACCGAGCCAAAAGGCGTCTACCATTGGGGCGACAGCCGCCCCCTGCTGCTGACCCGGAGGTTTGATGGACGACAATTCTTTCTTCACCTTGTCTGTACATGCGGGCGAGGACCGCGAAGCCAATTTCGGTGCCCTTTCCGTGCCGATCTACCCGGCCTCGGTCTTCGCCTTTACCGACGCCGACGAAGGCGTGGCTATCCACAATTACGAAATGCCCGGCTATTTTTACGGCCGACTTGGCAACCCGACGCAGATGGCCCTTGAGAAGGCGATGGCCGAGCTCGAGGGTGGCGAGGCGGCTCTTTCGCTGGCGTCTGGCATGGCCGCGATTACGGCGGCGGCGTTCACCCTGCTCAACACCGGCGATCACGTTGTCGCCCCGGAGTCGATGTATTCGACGACGACGAATTTCCTGCACCATATTCATCAGCAGTTCGGCATCGAGACGACGTTTGTCGACGCTTCGAATGCTGAGGCATATGCCGCCGCGATCCGGCCGAACACCAAGATGTTCTGGATCGAATCGCCTTCGAACCCTTTGGTAAAGATCACTGACATCGCCGAGGTCAGTTCGATCGGAAAGTCCGCCGGCATTGCAACGGTCGTGGACAATACATTCGCGACGCCGTTCAATCAGCGGCCGCTCGATCTGGGAGCCGACCTCGTTATCCATAGTGCGACGAAATATCTCGGCGGGCACAGTGACCTCACCGCCGGGATCATCGTCGGCTCCGAGGAATTGGTCGAAAAGGCACGCCACGGTGCCGCAAAATTCTATGGCGGCAACATTGCCCCGCAGGTCGCGTGGTTGGTGCTTCGCGGTATCAAGACTTTGGCTTTGAGAATGGAGCGGCATAATTCAAATGCATTCGCCTTGGCGAATATCTGTCTCTTATACACATCTGACGCTGCCGACGAGTTCCGAA
>JAUCQE010000416.1 GCA_030372865.1 Pyrinomonadaceae bacterium | reverse complement strand
TCCCTGTCGCTTGCAATAGCAGATGCCTGGGTCATATTCTTCTCCTCGTGGGCGGTGAGTTAATCTAATCCAGATCTGCCTGCAAATCAACAGTTAAAAGAGAAAAGCGCGGGAGGCATCGCTGCCTCCCGCGTCTCCATTTGGTGTTCTATCCGTTACGGCTTGATCTCGTAATCCGGCCAGCAGGCGTCGTTCGAGTTCATGAACATTTCCATGAGGTCGAACGCGATGCGTGAACCGCCGGGTGTTGCGGATGAAGCACGTGCCGATTTCGGATCGAGGATGTCGGCGATCTGGTCGCGGACGCCTTCAAGGTGAACGCGGGTCGCCGCATCGCCGGTCTTGGCCAGAGCCGCTGCCGCCGCTGCGTCGATCGCACGGAGTTCCGAACGGTAGTACGCCTTCTCATCGCCGCTCGAGATGAACATCGCCGCGAATGAAGCGGGAAGCCCCGCAGGCATTGCCGCCGGCGAAGCGTTCAGCTTGGCGTTGGCGATGTCGAGATACGCACGCTGCAGGTTGCGGCGATACGCATCAACCGTCACCGACGGTGCATCGAGTTCACTGAAAACGCCCTTGCGGACATCCGCCATGAACTCTGCCGGCTGGTAAGCCGCGGCGCCGTCAAGCGCGCTCTGTTCGACAACGCGTGCGAAACGCGAGCTCGAAAGCAAGTTGTTGAGCACGCTGTTCTGCGCGTTACGGACGCGGTTGAGCACACCGATCGGCTCGATGCGGCGAAGGATCTCCTTGTCGATCTGCCAGGTCGGCGAAGCGAAGGCATTCGCGTTCAGGAACTGAACGGCCTCAGCTTGGCGTGCCTTTGAGATCGGGACGAAGCGGACGCCGTCCTGCCCGATGTGCTTCTGCTGAGTATCGAACCCGCCGACGATGGCCGCGACGTGGTTCAATTCGAGCGTCCACTGGCCGAGCATACGGCCGTAGAGTTCGCTCAGGTCGTCGTACGGGTCGCCCTTTTGCGTGGTGGTCGCGGGAACGAGCATCTTGGCTACGCGCTGGAGGTTCTTGATGCCGAGAGCTGTCGATTTGACGGCATCGGCGTCGCCGACCGCTTCAGTCAATTCGCCCGGATCGCTGCCGGCCGATCCGTCGGTCGAGAACCGCAGCCACGGCGTTTTATCCTGTTCGCGTGCCCACGTGTCGAGAGTTACGCGTTCTTCATCCGAAGACTTCGCGGTCGGGATCGGTTTGTAACCCCACATCGTCGCCCAGATGTCGTACGGGCCGATGCCGGGAACCAAGTCCGCGACGTCGATCTTGTCTTCAGGCTGTGCGACGTAGTTGAAACGCGAGTAGTCCATCAGCGTCGGCGTGTGGCCCATCTTCTTGACCCATTCGCGGTCGCGGACCTTCTCCTGCGGATACATCGAACTCGCCTTCATGTTGTGCTGGAAGCCGAGCGTGTGGCCGACCTCGTGTGCAACGACATATTCGACGAGAGTTCCCATCAGGTCCTGCGGCATCGGCAGCTTCTGGACGCGCGGGTCGAGCGGGCCGGCCTGCAGGAAGTACCACGAACGCTGGAGGTTCATGATGTTGTGGTACATCTGGATGTCCGATTCGAGGATCTCGCCGGTACGCGGGTCGTTGATGTGCGGGCCGGAAGCGTTCTCGATGGTCGAGGGCAGCCAGCGGATGACGCTGTAACGCGCGTCTTCGGGGCTGAACTCGGGGTCTTCTTTCGGGCTCGGAGCCATCTTCGCGATGATCGCGTTCTTGAAACCGGCTGCTTCGAATGCCTTCTGCCATTTCTCGACGCCGTTCTTTACGAAGGGCACAAGCCAGGTCGGCGTTGCAGAGTCGATCCAAAAAACGATCGGCTTGACGGGCTCGGAGATGGCGGCGTTCGGGTCTTTATTTTAAACACCCCAGCGGGTGATGAAGCGGAGTTCGGTCGCCTTTTTCTCCGGGCGGCCCTAGTCCACCTGGGCAACCGAGAAATAACCGACGCGGTCGTCGAACAGA
>JAUCQE010000415.1 GCA_030372865.1 Pyrinomonadaceae bacterium | reverse complement strand
TCGACCTGAACCAGTGCGTCGGCTGTAACGCCTGCATCATTGCCTGCCAATCGGAGAACAACATCCCGGTCGTCGGCAAGGAGCAGGTCTCGCGAGCACGCGAAATGCACTGGCTGCGTGTCGATACGTATTTCGAGGGAAGCGACCCGAACAACCCGACGGGAGCACACTTCCAGCCGCTGCCGTGCATGCAGTGCGAACAGGCTCCGTGCGAAGTGGTCTGCCCGGTTACGGCGACGGTCCACAATCCGGAGGGCCTCAACGACATGGTCTACAACCGCTGCGTCGGTACGCGCTACTGCTCGAACAACTGTCCGTACAAGGTCAGAAGGTTCAACTTCCTGCTGTACCAGGATTGGGATACGCCGCAGTACAAACTCATGCGTAACCCCGAGGTCTCGATCCGCAGCCGCGGCGTCATGGAGAAGTGCACGTACTGCACGCAGCGTATCTCCGCCGCCCGTATCGAGGCAGAGAAGGACGGCCGACGCGTTCGGGACGGCGAGGTCATGACGGCTTGCCAGTCGGTGTGCCCGACCGGCGCCATCGTCTTCGGCGATATGAACGACCCGCTGGCGAAGGTTACTAAGATCAAGTCCGATCCGCGTAACTACAACCTGCTCAATGAGTTGAACACGCAGCCGCGAACGACCTACATGGCCGAAATGAAGAATTACAACACCGAGATGCCCGGCTACAAGGCACCGGTATTCAAGAAGGCGATGAAGCAGGAAGACCACGGAGGAACGACGGAGGCTGCTCACTAGTTCTTACCGCCGGAAATTGAAGATCGCAAGATTATGCAGAATCTAAAAGAAATCCAGGAAAGGATCTATCCGCCGATGGTCGAGGGCCAGCACGACTTCGGAAGCGTGTCGGACAAGATCGGCGACCTGACGCTCAAGAAGAAAACGCCGTTCCACTGGTTCATCGGTTTCGGTATCGCGTTCATCGTCGCACAGGTCCTTTTGTTCTCGGTCGTCGCCCTGCTTGCAAAGGGTATCGGCGTTTGGGGCAACAACCAGCCGGTCGGCTGGGCGTTCGACATCATCAACTTCGTTTGGTGGATCGGCATCGGCCACGCGGGTACGTTGATCTCGGCGATCCTTCTGCTTCTCAACCAAAAGTGGCGAACGTCGATCAACCGCTTCGCCGAGGCGATGACGCTCTTCGCCGTGGCCTGCGCCGCGATGTTCCCGCTTCTGCATACGGGCCGTCCGTGGCTGGCCGCTTACTGGCTGTTCCCGTACCCGAACACGATGGGCATCTGGCCGCAGTTCCGCAGCCCGCTCATCTGGGACGTTTTCGCCGTCTCGACGTATGCGACCGTTTCGCTGCTGTTCTGGTACGTCGGCCTTATCCCCGACCTCGCGACGCTTCGCGATCGGGCAAAGAACAAGTATTTCAAGGCAGTTTACGGCCTGCTCGCGTGGGGCTGGCGTGGAAGCGCTCGCCACTGGCACCGCTATGAGATCGCGTATCTGCTGCTCGCCGGCCTTTCGACGCCGCTCGTGCTTTCGGTGCACTCGATCGTTTCGTTCGACTTCGCGGTGTCACAACTTCCGGGCTGGCACGCGACGATCTTCCCGCCGTACTTCGTCGCCGGTGCTATCTTCGCCGGTTTCGCAATGGTGCTGATCCTCTGTATCCCGCTTCGCGTTTGGTACAACATGAAGGATTTCATCACCGACACCCACCTTATCTACATGGGCAAGGTGATGCTCGCGACCGGTTTGATCGTGGTCTACGGCTACGCGATGGAAGCATTCTTCGGCTGGTACAGTGCCAGCAGCTACGAATGGTTCATGGTCAAGAACCGCATCTGGGAAGGCCCGTACTGGTGGTCCTACTGGCTGCTTATTATCTGTAACGGCCTTTCGATCCAGCTGCTGTGGTTCAAGCGTTTCCGTGAGAGCCCGTTCTGGCTTTTCATGATCTCGGTCGTCGTCTCGGTCGGTATGTGGCTTGAGCGTTTTGTCATTATCGTGACGAGCTTGAACCGTGACTTCCTGCCGTCGTCATGGGCAATGTACAGCCCGACGATGTTCGACTGGTCGATGTTCATCGGCACGATCGGCTTCTTCTTTACGCTGATCTACCTGTTCGTCAGGTTCCTGCCGATCATCTCGATCTTCGAGGTCAGGACGCTGCTGCCCGAGGCACACGTCCACGGCCACCAACAGGACTTTGACGAGAGCGTTCTCGAGGTCGAATACACGTACGAGCGGACGGATCCGCCCAACAAGTAAGGTTTTTGGTTTACAGCGACGTATTGCGCTATGGAAAAGAAACTCTACGGCTTAATGGCTGAATTCGACACGGCGACGGAGCTGGTCGATGCGGCGAACAAAGTGAGGGAAGCGGGCTTTACAAAGACCGACGCATTCTCGCCGTTCCCGCTGCATGAGATCGACGAGGCCCTCGGCATCAAGCGGAGCATACTGCCCGTTCTGGTGTTCTTCGGCGGCGTCACCGGGCTCCTTGCCGGTGTCGGGCTGCAGGTCTTCGTCCACTATATCGACTATCCGCTCAACATCGGCGGACGCCCGTTCCTGAGCTGGCCCTCGTTCGTGCCGGCCTCATACGAGCTGACGATCCTGCTCGCCGGCTTCACCGCAGTCTTCGGCATGCTGTTCCTGAACGGGCTGCCGCGGCCGTATCATCCGGTATTTAACGTGCCCCGGTTCGCTCTTGCGACCCGCGAGAAGTTTTTCCTTCTCATCGAGGCCGACGATCCGAAATACGATTACGACGAGACCAAGAGCTTTATGCAGAGCCTCGATCCGCAGGAGGTCTTCGATGTTGAAGAATAAAGCGGAAACAAAAAGAATGAATCGCGGCATCAAATTTGGAATTCTGTTCGTAGCCATCGCCTTTGCCTCGGCGTGCGGCGTCCGCTTTGATATGCAGGACCAGCCACGCTACAAGGCGTATAAAAAGAGCGACTTCTTCGCCGACGGCCGTGCATCGCGCGACCTGCCCGCAGGCACCGTCCCGCGCGGCATGCTGAAGGAGAACAAGGCTTTTTATACCGGCAAGGTCGATAATCCCGACCCGAACGCAACGGCTCAATCGACGATCGATGCATCGGGCAACACGGTCATGACAACCTTCCCGAACATGATCGACGAGTTTCCGGTGCCGGTCACAAAAGAGCTCGTCGACCGCGGCCAGGAACGCTACAACATCTACTGTATCGTTTGCCACGGGCCGGTCGGTGCCGGCGACGGTATGATCGTCCGCCGCGGATTCGTCAAGCCGCCGACGTTCCACGCCGACCGTCTTCGGAATGCTCCGGTCGGACACTTTTTTGACGTGATGACGAACGGCTTCGGCCGTATGAACAGCTATGCCGCGATGCTAACTCCGGCAGATCGCTGGGCCGTTGTCGCATACATCCGGGCACTCCAGGTAAGCCAGGACCCGGCCAACTTGAACATGAAGGCGAACACCGCGACAAACACGGCTGCCCCGCAGCCCGCCGCAAACGCTAACGCGAACTCGAATACCGCCGGAGGTGCACGATAATGGCTGAAGCAAGCAACTATCAAGCTCCCGCCGGTTTTGACGGCATCAGGAACATGGCTCTCGGCGTCGGCGGTGTGTTTTTCATACTCTGGCTCGTCGGCACGTATTTCAACGTCGAGCAGGGGCTTCGCTCGTGGCTGCTCGGGTTCATTTTCTGGGGCGGCATCACCATCGGCAGCCTCGGCATCATCATGCTGCAGTACCTGACGGGCGGTGCATGGGGAGTCGTAATTCGCCGCATCGTTGAAGCAGGGTCGCGGACGCTTCCGGTCGTCTTCATCTTCTTTTTGCCGCTGCTGTTTGGCGTAACGCATCTCTACGAGTGGACGCACCTGCCGCCGGACGACATCACGATGATCCAGCGCGGCTGGTACCAAACGCCGCAGAGCTGGATCCTCCGCTCGGTCGTCTATTTCGTGCTGTTTGCCGTGATGACTTACCTGCTCAACAAGTGGTCGGCAAACCAGGACAAGTCGGCGGACTACGAAGAGTCTGCACGCTGGCTCGGGAAGGCGACGGCATTCTCCGGCCCGGCGTTGGTGATCTACGCACTGCTCGTTACATTCGCGACCGTTGACTGGGTGATGTCGCTCGATCCGCACTGGTTCTCGACCATCTGGGGACTCTTGTTCGTTGCCGGCTGGGCACTCGCGACGTTCTCGTTCGCGGTCATCCTGCTCGCCTACATGTCGGACAAAGAGCCGATGCAGTCCGTGATCGGCAAGCGGCATTTCCACGACCTCGGCAAGCTGATGCTTGCACTCACGATGGTTTGGGCATATTTCAACTTCTCGCAGTTCCTGATCATCTACTCGGGCAACATCCCGGAAGAGACGGTCTGGTACATCCTCCGCATGAAGGGCGGCTGGGGTTGGATGGGAGTTATCCTCATCCTCTTCCACTTCGCGTTCCCGTTCCTGATCCTGCTTCAGCAGGACTTCAAGCGGAAGGCAAAGCTGCTGGCGTCGATGGCAGGGTTCATCCTGGTGATGCGGCTTATCGATATGTATTTTCTGATCGGGCCGACGCCGCGTATCGAAACGCACGGCAAGGGCCTTGAGCTGGGCCTGAGCTTTAGCTGGCTCGACATCGTCGCCCCGCTCGCGATCGGCGGTTTCTGGCTCGCTGCATTCTTCTATCAGCTGAAGAAGCGGGCTATTGTGCCGGTAATGGATCCGTTCTTCGAGAACGCTATCCACCACGGAAAGGGCCACTAGGAAAGGGGTTTTCGACGCTGCCCTGGATAAGAAACGCGGGGCGGCGGTCTGGTTTTGGAAAGTTATGGAACGGACGAAACACGACGTTACCGAAGCCGATGTCGATCTCGGCTATGAAAGGAATGACATTCAGGTCAAGGGCATCGTTTACTTTACGGTCGGCCTCGCGATCCTCATCGTCATCACCTTTGCTCTGATGTGGGCACTCTACGGCGTCCTCGAACAGAACGCCCAGGACAGCCAGGGGCCGAAGAATCCGATGCAGCTCTCGCAGGCTCAGCGTCTGCCGGCCGAGCCGCGGCTTCAGGGTGCACCGGGATTCGGTGTCGACGGGCCGGACGGCCGCATCAATCTCGAGCTGACCGCTCCGCAGTCGGAGTACTGGGAACTCGAGAAGCAGTGGAAGGAGGCCTGGGAAAAGGGAACTAAGGACAAGGCCACAGGAACTGTGATCTCACTGCCGATCGAAGAGGCCAAGAAAAAGGTACTTGAGCAGAACCTCAAGGCCCGCAGCGGCCCGGAAGTCGAAAAGCTGGCGGTCGAGTCGCGCAAGTATTACACCGATGCAAGCGCCGGCAGGCTGGCGGCAGAGATCAAGAGGTAAAAGGGGCATCGGATGAAGAGCGGTGTTCCCGCTTTATGGAACACGGAGTTTTATGTATAGGAATTCAGCAAAATCAGCATTATCGAAGCTGAACCTGTTTGCGGCCGTCGCGATCGCGTTCTTCGCCGTCGCCGTGCCCGCCCAGAAGAGTGAACATTACAACTCCCCGCTTTATTCGCCGCGGAAGTACGATCCGTCGGCAGGGCAGAACGCCAGCGGGCTGCCTGAGACTTTGAAAACCGTCGGTATTGAACAGCGGCTCGGCGAACAGCTTCCGCTCGACGCCCAGTTCCGCGATGAGAACGGGCAGACGGTACGCCTCGGCGATTACTTCAAGAGCGGCCGCCCGACGATCATCGCTCTCGTCTATTACGAGTGCCCGATGCTTTGCAACCAGGTGCTCAACGGCCTGACGGGCTCTTTGAAGGGCGTCTCGCTGGATGCAGGAAAAGATTTTGACGTCATCGCGATCAGCTTTGACGCACGCGAGTTCGAAAGGTCGGATCTCGCGAAGAACAAAAAGGCCGGATACATGGAGCGTTACGGCCGTCCCGGAACGGAGAACGGTTGGCATTTCCTTACCGGCGACCAGGCAGCGATCGACGCCGTCACGCAGGCGATCGGCTTCACCTACGAGTGGGATGAGAAGTCGGACCAGTTCGCTCATGCAAGCGCGATCGTCGTCGCGACGCCCCAGGGCAAGCTTTCGCGGTACTTTTACGGCATCGACTACGCCCCGCGGGATGTAAAGCTCGGCCTCGTCGAATCGGCGGAGAACAAGGTGGGAAGCGCGGTCGACCAACTGCTGCTCTACTGCTACCACTACGATCCGTCGACCGGTAAGTACGGCCTGCAGATACTTACCGTGATACGCGGAGGAGCGATTTTGACGCTTCTCGCGATGGGCTTTATGGGATTTGTATTCTGGCGGCGCAACAAGGCCAAAGGATTGAAATAGAATGTGCGGCCGCTGCCGCAAGCGGGGCCGTAACAAAGTAAATTATGCAGACCAATTCGTGGATTCCATTATTTCCGGATCAGGCGTCATCGTTCGCTTGGCAGGTAGATGCCCTGTACTTCTACCTCATCGCGATCAGCGTGGCATTCATGATCCCGATCGTTGCCGCGATCTTTTTCTTCGTCGTCAAATATCGCGAGCGGGAGAAATATGCGACGCCTGAGGAAATGCATGGATCGATCGTGCTTGAGACCGTTTGGTCGATCATTCCGTTCGTCATCTCGATGACCATCTTCCTTGGCGGAGCGATCGTTTACTTCACGCAGTACCGCATGCCTGACAACGCGATGCAGGTTTACGTGGTCGGCAAGCAGTGGATGTGGAAGATACAGCACGAGACCGGACAGCGTGAGATCAACGAACTTCACGTCCCCGTCAACACGAAGGTCAAGCTGACCATGACGACCGAGGACGTGCTTCACGACTTCTCGATACCCGCGTTCCGCACGAAGGCCGACGTCGTCCCGGGCCGCTATACGTATCTTTGGTTCGAGGCCACCAAGCCCGGCAAGTACCACCTTTACTGCGCAGAGTATTGCGGCTTGAACCACTCCGGAATGATCGGATCGGTCATCGTTATGGATCAGCCCGATTTCGAAGCGTGGCTGCAGGGCAATGCGACCGGCACGACGCCGGTCGAACAGGGCCGCGACCTTTTCGAGAACAAGCTCGGCTGTGCCTCTTGCCACCAGGGCGGAGCGACGCAGCGTGGTGCAAAGCTTGAGGGTATTTACGGCAAAGAGGTCCGCTTTGTCGGCGGAGGTTCCACGATCGTCGATGACGAGTATCTCCGCAATTCGATCCTTAACCCGGGCTCGCAGGTCGTCGAGGGCTACCAGCCGATCATGCCGACCTTCAAGGGCCAGGTGACGGAAGAGCAGCTTGTCTCGCTCGTCGCGTATATCAAGTCTTTAAGCGGTGTCACGGGGAACACCGCAGCCCAGCCGGCAGCACCTGCAGCGAATACGTCGGCCGGAACCGGCTCTAACACGGCCGCGAACAGCAACAAGTAGGGTGATAGAAAGTTATGCAAAACGCTGATGCAATAAATCCGGCAATGATCGATACGCCGAACGACAGTTTTCTTACGAACGGGTATTCGCTCAAGTCCTGGCTGCTGACCAAGGACCACAAGCGTATCGCCCTGATGTACCTTGTCTCTATCTCGCTGTTCTTCCTCGGCGGAGGTATCTTTGCAGGCATTATCAGGCTCGAACTGTTGACGCCGGCCAGCGACCTGCTGCAGACCGCGACCTATAACAAGGTCTTCACGCAGCACGGGATCCTGATGATCTTTTTCTTCCTGATCCCGTCGATCCCGGCTGTGCTGGGCAACTTCCTTCTGCCGCTAATGATCGGTGCAAAGGACCTTGCCTTGCCGAGGATCAACCTGCTCAGCCTTTATCTTTTCTGGGTCGGCGGCCTTTTGACGGTCTACGCTCTCCTGCAGGGCGGCGTTGACACCGGCTGGACGTTTTACACACCGTACAGTACGACGTTCTCGAACTCGTACGTGATGGCGGTCGGGCTCGGCATTTTTATCAACGGATTCTCGTCGATCCTTACTGGCCTGAACTTCATCGTCACGATCCACACGATGCGTGCACCCGGAATGACCTGGTTTCGCCTGCCGCTCTTCGTATGGGCACATTACGCCACGAGCCTCGTGATGATCCTCGGTACGCCGGTGGTCGCGATCACGGTGCTGCTCGTCGCTATTGAGCGTGTCGCCCGGATCGGCATCTTCGACCCGGCGATCGGCGGCGACCCGATCCTGTTCCAGCATCTTTTCTGGTTCTATTCGCACCCGGCCGTTTACATCATGATCCTGCCGGGGATGGGCGTTATCTCCGAGATCATCTCGAACTTCTCGCGTAAGAAGATCTTCGGCTACGAGTTCATCGCGTTCTCGTCGATCGCCATCGCGGTTTTCGGCTTCCTCGTCTGGGGCCACCACATGTTCGTCAGCGGCCAGTCGATATACGCCGGTATGGTGTTCTCGTTCCTGACGATGGTCGTCGCGGTGCCCTCGGCGATCAAGGTCTTTAACTGGACTGCGACACTCTACAAGGGTTCTATCTCGTACGACACGCCGATGCTTTACGCGATCGGCTTCCTCGGGCTGTTCCTTATCGGCGGATTGACGGGCCTCTTCCTAGGTTCGGTCGGCCTGACGGTCCACCTGACGGATACATACTTCGTCGTCGCCCACTTCCACTACGTCATGGTCGGCGGCCAGGTGATCGCTTATCTCGGCGGCATCCATTACTGGTGGCCGAAGATGACGGGCCGGATGTATTCGGAATTCTGGGGCAAGGTCTCGGCGATGCTTGTGTTCATTGGCTTCAACCTGACGTTCTTCCCGCAATTCATACTTGGTTACCAGGGAATGCCGCGACGCTACGCAGCGTATCCCGAGGAATTACAGGTCCTCAACATCTTCTCGACCGCGGGAGCCTCGGTGCTTGGCGTCGGCCTGCTGATGCCGGTCATCTACCTGACCGCATCGCTCGTCAACGGCGAGCGTGCCGCAGGGAACCCGTGGATGCTCCCGGGCCTCGAGTGGCGTACCGCGTCGCCGCCGCCGACCGAGAATTTTGAGGAAATGCCGGTCGTCACATGGGAAGCATACGAATTTGGTGAAGAGAGCGGACTCGACATCGAAGAGGCACGCAAACGCACTGCACCCGCAACGGTAGCTTAATTGCCGGGGCCGCGTTTCGGCGGCCTCCGAAAAACTTAAGATATGGCGTCACACGCACACACACACGAACATCACGAACCGGGCTTGCAGCACCAGTTCGAGGATATGAAGCAGCAGGAGGAATCCGTATCCATCGGGATGTGGATGTTCCTCGTGCAGGAAATCATGTTCTTCGGCGGGCTGTTCACCGCGTACATGGTCTTCCGTTGGCGATATCCGATGGCATTTGCCGCGGGCAGCAACCACCTCGATGCCTTCTGGGGCGGCCTTAACACCATCGTGCTTATCGTCAGCAGCTTGACGATGGCATTGACCGTCTACTACGCCCAAAAAGGCGACCGGATGAAGCAGGTCGTCATGATCGTCCTGACGATGATATTCGGTGCGACGTTCCTCGGCGTCAAGATCGTCGAGTACACCGATAAATACAACAGCGGGCTGGTACCCGTCTCCGGACTTAACCGCAAGGTCAAGGTCGCCGAGCATTCCGATCACGCGCAGTCTGACAAGTTCGTGCTGCCGTTCGAGACAGCCGCTTCCGCGGCGGATGCCGGCCACGGCGAATCAAAACCGTATATAAACCCGAACGGCGACTTCAAATGGAGCTACGGCGAAGGCCTTGTCCAGTACGCCCTCGATAAGGAAGCACAGACCGGCAAGCCGTTCCTCACGCAGGACGAGCGGATCGGCTACTTTTCCAACGGCAAGATCGACCCGTACAAGTTCCAGGAAAAGGTCCGGCTCTTCTACTTCATTTATTTCGTGATGACCGGCCTCCACGCCCTTCACATGATCATCGGCCTCGGTTTAATGGCGTGGCTCTTGTGGAAGGCATGGATCGGTACATTCAGTGCCGCGTACTTTGCGCCGGTCGAGATGTCCGGGCTCTACTGGCACTTTGTCGATATTGTTTGGATCTTCCTGTTTCCGTTGCTTTATTTGCTCGGCAGGCACTTTATTCACTAAGGAGAAGCGATGTCAGACCATATTGAAACAGGCGAAGGACACATCGGTATTCCGGGCTATTTGCTTGTATTTTTCATACTCATTGCGGGCACTATCATCACGTACATTACGGCCCAGTGGGATCTCGACGGCGTTTTTGCAGGTGCGAACACACTGCTCGCATTGCTGATCGCGTTCACGAAAGTGACGGTCGTGATGCTTTATTTCATGCACGTGCGGTGGAGCAAAGAGCTTATCTGGCTTTCGGCCGTGGCAAGCTTTTTCTGGCTGATCATTATGTTCGCATTCACGATGCAGGACTATTTCACCCG
>JAUCQE010000414.1 GCA_030372865.1 Pyrinomonadaceae bacterium | reverse complement strand
ACGACCGAGCTCTCCCGAACATTGAGGAGTTGGCAGGTCATGCGTATCGAGTCGCCGACGAAGCGGACGATGCCGTCGATGACGAAGCAGACATCGAGCTGCCGGCCGGCGGCGAACGGATCGGTGTCCTCGCCCTGGAACGGCAGGACGGAGCTTGTCGGGCGGACGACGAATCGGCGGACATTCGAGAGCCGCATCGTAAGTGCGTCGGCAAGGCCGAGAGCAAGATAATCTTTTTCAGCGTCGCGTGTTTCATCCGAACCAATGATGCGGAACGGAAGTACGGCGATCGAACGCTGGGTGCTGCCGCCCGTGGTCGGTTCCTGCGTTGTGTGCGAGGCATCGGCGAACGCGAGCGGGTTATTTGTGCGGGCGAGAATCTGGCGGTACCGCGGATCGGGGCGTAGCGGATCGAGCTTTGGCTCAACTCCGAACCAGATCATCCATTCATTGCGTTCATCGACGGCCCTTTCAAAGTATTCGAACGCCTTGTCGAAATTGCCCGCTGCAACGTACGCCATCGCGATGAAATAGGGCTTCATGTGCCGGCGTTCGGCCGTGGCAAGCATTTTGGTCAAGATCGTATTGACCGCTTCCTGGTTGCCCTGTGCCGCTCGTGCGTGTGCGAGCATATATCGCGGCAGGCCGGATTCGCCCCACTGTTCCGCACTCTTGCGAAGCACGGCAACGGCTTCGTCATGACGGCCGGCAGCGGTCAGGGAATTTCCGAGATGGAGCAACCCCTGTGGAAAATCGGGCTGCATATTGTTGCCCTTTACGGCCGAGGCGACGGCGTCATCATATCGCCGCGAGTTATAGAGCGTCCATGAGGTCATCAGCGATGAGCGCGGTGACATCGGGTCTAGCTCTTCTGCCCTGCGGATCTCGTCGATCGCCTCTTCAAAACGCCCCTGGCCGCAGAGGAAATTTGAATAAACCTCGTGCGCGAAGCCGTGGTTCGGGGAGAGTTCGATAGCTTTCTGCGATAGCGCCTGCGCTTCGGCCCAGTTCCAGTTTGAAAGCAGCATGCAAAAGGCAAGGACCGCATACGCCTCGCCCATGGTGTCGTCGATCTCGAGGGCACGGCCCACCGCGGTTTCGGCCTCGCGAAACGCCTCTTGCGACGGCAGTTCCCCGAATATCGCCGACCAAATGTAGAACTCAGCAAGGCCTATGTAGGGAAGCGCGTAGTCAGGGTCGATTTCGATCGCCTGTTTGTAGGCCTCGACCATTTTCTTGAGCGATGAGTCGGAAAACCGGCTCCAGAAATAGCGGCCGCGGGCGTATGCCTCGAACGCAGCGGGCTTGCGGGTGCCCCGTTTTTCGAGCCGACGCTTTTCCTCGTTGGTAAGCTGCGGCAGAACGATGCGGGCCATTTGCTCGGCGAGCGTGTCTTCGAGTTCGAGGACGTCGCGAAGCGATTCGTCAAAATGGTGGGCCCAGCGGGCGGAGTCGTCCGCGGCGGAATAAAGCTGTACTGACAGGCGGAGGCGGCCGCCGATAACACGGATCGAGCCATCGAGGACGAAATCTACGTCTAGCTCCTTTGCCGCAAGGTATGGAACCGTTCCGGCAAAGCGGAGAACCGACGTCGTCGGCCGGATGACAAGCCGCTGAACCCCGCTGAGACGCGAGATCAGGCCATCGGCAAGTCCGATCGCGAGAAACTCGCCGGCCGGATCGGGATTGCTGCCGAGCAATCGAAACGGCAGGATCGCGAGCGAGAGCTTTTCGGCAACCTTCGGCCGCGGGATGTTCGCCATTGAGACGAAGAACTCCGCAGCGACCGGACGGTGCTCGAGGAAATTCGAGACGTCATTGGCGAGTTCGGCTGCCGAAGCGTACCTCTCTTCGGGCTTCTTTCTGAGCGCCTTCAACACAATGCGGTCAAGGTCACCGGTGAGATCGCGGCGAAGGTCATCGAGCGAAGTGTTCCGGGCCGCGAGAATGCGTTCAAGCGTCGGCGGGTTGCCGTCGACGGGGACGATGCCGTCGTTTCGCGTGATGCTGCCGCTCGGGCTCGTCGGGTGCTCTTCCCGTATTATCCGCGCGACCTCGTCGGGTACCTGCCGTTTCAGGAGGTATGGCCGATGGCCGGTGAGCAGTTCGTAAAGGATGACGCCGAGCGAGTAGATGTCGGTCGCGTTCGAGACGTCCTCGCCGGAGATCTGTTCGGGCGACGCATATTCGGGCGTCATCATCCGTAACTGCGTCGCGGTCGGCACGCGGTCCGTTGTCCCGAGTTCAGGATCAACGATCTTAGCGATGCCAAAATCAAGCAGCTTTGGCTTGCCCTCGTCGTTCACCATTATGTTCGAGGGCTTAAGGTCTCGATGGATGACGTTGATGTCGTGGGCGGCCTGCACGGCCCAGCAGACCTGACGGAAGATCTTTAGCCGGTCGCGTATGGAAAGGCGGTTCCGGTCGCAATATTTGTAGAGCGGCAGGCCTGAAATGTATTCCATCACGAAATACGGCAGGCCGTCGTCCGTCGAGCCGCCGCCGTAGAAATACGCGATGTTGGGATGGTTGAGCGTCGCGGTTATCTGGCGTTCGCGGCGGAAGCGTTCGAGTATCGCGTCCGTGTCCATGCCGCGTTTGATGAGCTTGATCGCAACGGTCTGATCGAATTCGCCGTCCGCGCGCGCCGCGCGGTAGATGACACCCATGCCGCCGCGACCGACCTCTTCTTCGAGCCGGTAAACGCCGATGCGTCGGCCCAGAAGCGAGCCCTTCGGGAAATCTTCGACCTGCGACATAGCTGACGGAAAACGATCAACAACGGTGAAGCAACATCACAATTCTGCCATTGCGATAGGTTGGGGTCAATTGATGCTGCGGCAAGCGAACTGCGTGGAGATCTCCGGCCTAGCGGTCGGCGTTGAGCGCTCCGAGAAGGCGGATGAACCTCGGCTCTTTGCGAAGATTTTCGAACCTGGGGTCGACCTGCAGAAAATTGAACCAGTGTGAGCGCGAAGCCTCGGCACGTTCGAGCTGGTCAAGTGCCTTTTCGGTCTCGCCGATGATGTTGTAAGCGAGAGCGGCCTCGTACGAAAAGGCGTAAGGGTTGTTGCGGATGAAAGGGTCGGCGACGGCCTCGTCGAGCAAACGAAGCGTGTCCTCACGCGTCATCCCAAGGCGGCCGGCCTGGGCGGCGATGGGCTTCCAACTCGGGTCGTTGAGGTCGCCGCGGCCGTAGTTAAACTCTTTAGTGAATGTGGCCGCTCCCGACTCAAGATCTTTCATCGCGGCATACGTCCAGCGTTTTACCTTCAAAGCGGGGAGGAACGTCGGTTCGATAGTCAACGCCTTGTTGCACTCGGCGATCGCTGCCTCAAAGTTCCCGGCGTAGAAATTGACCATACCTGAGGCGGCGAGCACCGACAGCGAGTTGCGGTCGATCTGTTTTGCGCTTTCGATCTCCTGGATCGCATCGACTTGCTTGCCGGTGGCGGAAAAGAAAAGAGCGAACCAGTGATGCGCCTGCGAGCCCGATGGATTTAGCTGTATTGCGCGGCGGAAATCGAGTTCGGCACCGGCCCGGTCGCGGTCCGAATAAAACTTCAAATAGGCGATCGTCGTGTGAGCCTCGGGCAGGTTCTCGTCGATCGAAAGTGCACGTTCGGCGTATTCCTTTGCCAGGCGGTAGGAATCTTCGGGAGCATCCACAGCGTAGAGCCGCAATAGTGCGTAGGCATCCGCGAGGGCGACGTATGCGGGAGCGAACTCGGGATCGATCTTTAACGCCGTGCCGAGAATGCTGATGGCCTGCCGCAGATTGTCGGGCGACCGCCGCGTCATTTGAAAACGCGCAATGAGGAACAGCTCATACGCTTCGGCGCTTTGCGTGTAGCTCTTCTTCATTCGCTGAAGTTCGAGCGGAAGCGGTTCGATCCCCAGCGTAGTCCAGATGCGTTCTGCGAGCTGTGTCTGTAGGCTGAAGAGGTCGCCGTTCGGCGCGACGAAGTCTTCTCTCCAAACCACCCTGTCCGCCGGAGCGTTGACGAGTTCGGCTGTAAGCGTAGTTTGGCTGCCTTCTTTGCGAAGGTTACCGCGGACCACGAAAGTTGCACCGACATCTGCCGCGATCTTCGCGGGCGTTGCATCGGCTACTATTCGGCCAGTGCCAGCGGAGAACACCTGCAGACCCTTCAATCCACCAAGCTTGTTCGTGAGTGCATCTGAAAGCCCGACGCCTAAATTAAAGTCCGCCCCTTCAGCACTTTTGAACGGAAGTACGACGATCGACAACCGTTGAATCGAAAGCGGGCGAAGTACCGCGGACGGCCCGCTTAGCATCGGTCGTATCACGAAATAGCCGATCGCTCCGATCGATATCAAAAGAACGGCCGCCGCCACTGCATACAGCGGTCGTTTTGACGTTACCTTTGGTGTGTCGGCGGTGAAGCCGCTCTCTGTGATCTCAGTCTCTTCAATGACAAGCGTCGTCTTGTCGTGAGCGTTAGACTTCAATGCGGCCGCCGAAGCTCCAAAGTCGGTACGGCTTACGGAAAAATTCTTGAACAACATTCGGTAACCGATGTGTTCAAGCATGTCGTCAAACCGCTCGTCGTCACGCAGTACATCGAAGACGGGTTCGACGCCGAGCCAATTGACCCACGCATCCTTGTTCTCGATAGCAACGTTTAGGTACTCAAATGCCTTTTCGATGTAATCGGCTATTTTCTCCTTTGAAAGGTTCTGCGACCTTTCCTCGGCCGTCGCGAGATTACAGTAGATGAGCGCGATGTGGTACGGCGAAACGTAGCGTTCGTCGGCGAGTTTTACCAGGGCGTCGAGTTTGGAAAGAGCGGTCTCCGTCTGGCCGTCAATGGCGTAACATTCTGCTTCCGACAAGAGCGAGAAAACGCTGCGGCCCATCAGCTGGTGCGCGGTCTCGATCTCGTCAAGGGCGGCCTTTGTATCGCCCGTCATACGGTGGATCTTGCTGATGCCGTAATAGCCGAAACTGTAGGTCGGAAACTCGGCGATCACCTTGCGGTACTGATCGATCGCTTCCTGATAGCGGCGAGCAAAATAGAGCCCCCAGCCGACGTTGTGGTGATTGAACGGCGTGAGCGGGTCGAGCTCGATCCCACGTTTTGCGTATTGAAGCCCTTCGTCGAAACGACCCTCGGTAAAGAGCACGAGCCCATACCACACGTAGGCGTTCGTATTGCTCGGGTTCAGTTCGAGAGCCCGCAAAAGATGCTTTTCTCCGCCGGACCAGTCGAAATTGCCGGCATGGAGCGAGAAGCCAAGGCTCGCATGGCCCTCAGACAGCTTTGGGTCGAGTTCTATCGCCTTTTTCGCCGCTTCGATCGCCGGAGGGAAACACTCCTTCGGCGGAAGAACGCCGATGATGCCGAGCCAGTTGTAATAGTCTGCGATACCGGCATAGGCAAGTGCGTATTCAGGGTCGGCAGCGATGGCGCTGTGATAAGAGACAAACGCTTTTGCGAGGCCCTCCTCGGTAAAGCTGTTGAAGTTATAGCGGCCGCGGAGGTAGTGCTCGAACGCTTCGGGGCTTTCGGTGCCGCGTTTCGCAAACTCTTCGAGTTCGCTTCCGGTGAGCTGCGGAAGAAGCACCTCGATGACCTTGTTCGAGAGCGTGTCTTCAAGCGTCAGGACGTCGGTCAGCGTTTCGTCGATCGAGGTCGCCCAAACGGCGGCATTGTCGGCGACGTTCAAAAGCTGGATCGTGACGCGAAGGCGATCGTTAGCCTTTTTGATGTTCCCGTCGATGATGTAGTCGACCTTCAGGTCGTTGCCGGCCCTGATCGGATCAGCGACGCCGTCGCCAAAGGCAAGCATCGAGCTTGTCGGCCGGACGATAAAGCGGCGCACCTTGCTGAGACGTGTGATCAGGGCGTCCGCGAGGCCGAGGCCCAGGAAGCGGTCATCGGTATCGGACTGCGGGCCGAGGTTTATGAACTTAAAGGGCAGAACGGCGATCGCCTTGCTGTTCTCGGGTGCAGACAATGCGATGGGAGTGGGGATCTTCGCCGCTCGCGTATTGAACTTCGGAGCGAGGACGGGCGTTCCGTTCAGATAACGTGTTATGTCCTCGCTGAATTCCTTTGCAGACGCGTAACGGTCCGACGCGCTCTTTGCGAGCGCTTTCATCACGATATTGTCGAGCTGATCGGCGAGAACGTTCTTCAGGTCCGAGAGTTCCGCGGAGCGGTCCGTGCAGACACGAGAGATCTCGCCGGAATATTTAGGCAAAAGCTGGTCGTCTCGGTCGAGCACGCGGCTCGGGAGCTCAGGCATTACCTCGCATACGACCTTTGCGACCTCATGCAACGCGCGGCCCGCGAAGTTGTAAGGGCGATGGCCCGTCAGCATCTCGTAAAGCAGGACGCCGAGCGAATAGATATCGCTGACCGGCATGACCTCGCCGCCCTGTACCTGTTCCGGGCTTGCGTAATCCGGCGTCATCATGCGAAGCATTGACGCCGTCGGGTTGACGGATTCGTGGATGAGGTCGGGGTCGAGGATCTTCGCGATTCCGAAATCGAGCAGCTTCGGCGAACCGTGCCGGTTTATAAGGATGTTGCTCGGCTTTATGTCGCGGTGAATGATCTGTTTGTCGTGAGCGTATTGGATCGCGGAACAGACCTTTTGAAATATCTTGAGCCGCTCTCGGATGCCAAGCTTGCGAGAGTCGCAGTAGTTGTAGAGCGTTTCGTCCTCGACGTACTCCATTACAAAGTACGGAACTCCGTCGTCCGTAGTGCCGCCGTCGAGTAGACGCGCGATGAACGGATGCTCGAACGAGGCAAGGATCTGCCGCTCGTGCCGAAACCGGCGAATAATGAAATCCGAGTCCATTCCGCGCTTGATGAGCTTTATCGCTACACGCTGATTGAACTCGCCATCGACGCGTTCGCCCAGGTAAACCGCACCCATGCCGCCGCGGCCGATCTCTTTAGTGAGCTCGAACGGGCCGATACGCTTGCCGAGAAAGCTGTCGCGGTCGGAGTCTGTGGTGCCGTTCGAAAGGGAATTGGATATCTGCTTTTTAGCCGAAGTGTTGAGGAAACGGCTGTCCGTCCAGACCGGTGCCTCGATGAAATTCGATGCGGATTCGTCGCTTTCAAGGAGCTTTTCGACCTCTGAGCGCAGCTCTGCGTCCGCCCCGCATTTATCTTTGAGGAACGAATCACGCCTGCTTTTTGGTAGATCTGCGGCCTCAAGGAAGATCTCTTCGATCTGCCGCCAACGCTCAGGGAACATCCGGATTTATTATAACGAAATACTCTCTACGTGCCATTTGCGGGTGAAGTTGCATGATCGCGCGGAGCAAATGTTGGGGTATTTCATAAGTTCAATGGTTTAATAATCTTACCGTACGTTAAAAGTTGTTGACCATCGGGGCAGATATTTCGTAAACTTTTATCGGCGCTACGCGCGCTGCCTGCCTCGATGCCCTCAAAACGCACAAAGATAAGACTTGCATACTTCGTCATTTTTGCCTTACTTCTTGTCGGGCTGGTGCCGCTTGTGTTGACGGGCTGGCTGCTTTCAGAACGCAGCGGCAGCGAATTGCGCGCGGTCGAGAATCGGTATCAGATCCAGCTTGTGCAGGAAAAAGCCCGCCAGATAGATATGTTCGGCCAGGCGAATGGCGACCTGGTCAAGGGTCTTGCCACGGCTTTTGCACTTTCGTCGAATCCATCAGTTTTTTCGCTCCCCGCAACGGACCACAAGCTTGAAGCAACACTTAGGGAGAATCCGGACGTCATCGCGCTGTATGTGAGCCCGCGCGATATGGAGCCGCTCGCTCTCTATCGCCCCGGAAATATCGCGAGGCAGGAGATAGACGCGGTTGTTTCGAGCGTGCTGCCGAAGATTCCGGAGCAAGGCTTGTTTGTTGGCGAACCGCAGCTTGTCGGCAACGCGAGCGAGTCGGTAATGACGATCGCGTCACCGATCGTGGCGAACGGAGCCCGGATCGGCTCGGTGCTCGCGATCGTTTCGCTGAAGTCAATATCGCGAAGCGTAATCGGCCGCGAGCCAACGAGTTCCGCCGACCTTTGGAACTCGGGCCTCCCGATAGTGTTTGTGGTGGACGAAGCCGGCCACGCGGTGTTTCACCCCGACCAGGCACTCGTAAAGGAAAGGCGTGCCCTGAACGGGCTGAAGATAGTCGACGAATGGCGGCTTGCGAACCGGCAGATACAGTCCGGCCTGGTGCCTTTTACGGCCGAGTATGAAGACAATTCGTACAACATGATCGGTGCGTACTCCACGGTCACGTTCGCGGGCAAGATGAATTTCGGCGTCATCACGATGCAGGACGAGGCGAAAGCGCTCGCGTCCGTCGGCGAGATGCGGACCCAGACGTGGATGATCAGCCTCGCGTTCGCTCTGCTTGCGTTGATCGTCGGTACCATAGCGGCCCGGCTTTTGACATCGCCGATCGCAAATCTTTCGGCAGCAGCCGAACGGATCGCCGGCGGTGACCTCTCAACACGCGTCGAAACGAGGAATATTACAGAGATCGGTGTGCTCGGTGAATCGTTCAACACGATGAGCGACAAGCTTGAGGAGCATATCAAGAACCTGGCGAAGGCCGCCCAGGAAAATCGCGAGCTATTCGTCGGCACGGTGAAGGCTCTGGCGGCCGCGATCGACGGTAAGGACAAATACACCCGCGGCCATTCGGAACGCGTTGCCCGTATCTCTGTTGCTATCGGCAAACAGCTTCGGATGGACGAAGAGGAACTTGAAGCACTACGGATCAGTGCGTTGCTTCACGACGTGGGCAAGATAGCGATCGACGATAGCATCCTTAAGAAGCCCGCGGCCCTGACGGACGAAGAGTTCGAGATAATGAAGACGCACCCGATAAAGGGTTACAAGATCATGTCTCAGATCCCGGCGATGAAGGATTTTCTGCCCGGAATGTACATGCACCATGAAATGGTGAACGGAAAGGGATATCCGCAGGGACTGACCGGTGATCAGATACCGCTGCAGGCAAAGATCGTTTCGGTCGCGGATACGTTTGACGCGATGACGATCGACCGGCCGTATTCGCGGGGCATGCAGTTGAACGACGCTCTTGCTCGCATCCGCGAGTTCGTCGGAACGCGTTATGACGGAGCGGTCGTCGAAGCACTTGTACGCGGTTGCCAATCCGGCGAGATCGGCCGCGGCGTCGTGCAGTTCATGGCGCACGCTGATACCGAAAAGCAGGTCAACGTCGGTGTAAACGCCCGAGCCAAGGAAGCTACCTCACAGGCTACTTCAGTCCAACCCCCGACTCCCGAAGCAATCAATGAACGAACTGGAGCAAACGGAAATCTGGCAAGTTGAGGTTGGCGGGACGGTCTACGACGCGCCATTCAACGAACTGCCGGCATGGATAGCCGAAGGATCGCTTTTGCCTGCGGACAAGGTGCGAAAGGGCAACCTTCGCTGGATCGAAGCACAGCGAGTCCCGAAGCTTGTCCCGTTCTTTAACGCCAAGGCGAACGGCACGATCGATACGCTGCTGGTGAACACCACCACGGTGAACCAACCGCCGGCCGTTGAGCAGCCCGCTGCTCCGGCGACGTTCGAAAACACGCCGACACCGGCCGCACAGGCAGCCGTGAATCCATTCACATTACCGGCAGCGTCGGCTGCGGTTGGCCAAGGTGGGTCGGTGACGCACGACCCGAACGTTTGCCGTGTGCACAAGGACGCACCGTCGTTCTATGTCTGCATGGGCTGCGAAGGGAGATTTTGTAAAGGCTGCCCGAGTTCTTACGGCGGTTCGGTAAGGATCTGCCCTGAATGCGGGCAGTTGTGCAAACCGATCGCAGAGGCGGCCGCCGCGGCGCAGAACGCGAGGTTCCGCTCCGACGCAGCGGCCGAAGGTTTTAGCTTCGGCGACCTTGGGAATGCATTTCGGCACCCGTTCAATTTCATGTTCAGCCTTGTCGTCGGCGGAGCGATCTTCGCGGTGCTGACGATCGGACAATCTGCGTCCCTGATGGGCGGGATCGCGATGGCTGCCGCGTCGCTGATCTGTCTTGTTCTGGCTAATGCACTGACGTTTGCGGTACTTTCGCACACCGTCGACGCGTTCGCTCAGGGCAATCTGGACAGCGATTTCATGCCGTCTTTCGAGGATTTTTCGATCCTTGAAAGCGTACTAAAGCCGTTCTTTCTAAGCATTGGCACATATCTGGTGTCATTTGGGCCTTTCCTTCTCACGATGGCGGTAGCTTTGTACATGGTAATGGGCGCGATCGGGAAGCAGAACGATGCGATCATGAGCGACTTGGAAAAGATACCGGGCACGAATTACTATGCCGGCCGCGAGACCGCTGAGCAGTCGGCGGAGGTGAGAAAGGTCATCGGTAACATCGGAAACGAACACGCCGAAAGGATCGACGAAATGAACTCCGCGGCGACGGGCGGAGAATCCGAGGTCATCGATCAGGACGCGAAGGAGCAAGAAGAGCTTTGGGCAATGGCCCAGCAAAGCCGAAAGGTTCAGCTTGAATCCGTGATCGGAAAGACCGAGGAAACTCGCCAGAAAGAAAGGGAACAGATGGTAAGCGAGTTCCTGAAGCTGGCCGCACCGTTATTCGTTATCGGCGTGCTGACGTTTCTTTGGGGACTCTTCTTTTTCCCGGCGGCTGCCGCGGTTGCGGGGTACACACAGTCGTTTGCCGCAACGATAAATCCGACAGTAGCGTTGGACCTCATCCGGCGAATGGGCCTCGATTACGTGAAGCTCCTTTTAATGGGCTTAATTTTATTGATCGCTTCGGGGATCATCAGCGGGATCGCGGGATTCATATTCTCACCCTTTAATATTCCGGGGTTCGGTAATATCCCGAGCACGGCTGTGTCCGCGTTCGTTGGCTTCTATTTCTTTACGGTCTTTTCGTGCGTGCTTGGCTACGCAATGTTCAAGTCCGCCGATAGGCTGAAGTTACCGCGTTAAACCAAGCTTGCCGGGCCCAATATGAAAGTATCGCACGTTGTTTGGCGTGCGATATTTTTTTATACTCGAGAGTTTCGGACGTTTGGTTTTACTAAGCAGTAATTATATGGCTTTTTTTTGGCGGCGAAATAAGGAAGACAAGTTCTCGACCTCCGTTCTCGGGCTCGATAGATCCATCGAGGAACTCAAGGCCCAGGAAGAGGCGGTCGAAAAGGAGATCGGCGTTCGGTTCACGCGGGCGATCGAGAAGACACGGAATTCGATAAATAACCGTCTCGACACGATCTTTGAGGGCCGCAAGCAGATCGACGACGTTTTGCTGGATGAGCTTGAGGAAATGCTCATTTCGACCGACATCGGCGTGCAGACGACGATGCAGGTGCTCGAGGCGATAAGGAAAGGTGTTTCGCGGCAGGAGATCAGCGATATTGACGCATTAAGGGCCGTAATGAAACGGGAACTGCTCGATATCCTGCAGCATTCCACTGAACGCGGTGTCGCGGATGAGCGAAGCGTCGACGCGGCGATCAAGCCGTACGTGCTGATGGTCGTCGGCGTCAACGGCGTGGGCAAGACTACGACCATCGGAAAGCTTTCGCAGCGTATCAAGAACGAGGGCAATGACGTTTTGATATGTGCTGCCGATACGTTCCGTGCGGCCGCGTCGGACCAGCTTGAGATATGGGCCGGCCGCGCCGGAGTGCCGATCGTTCAGCAAAAGCAGGGAACCGACCCGGCCGCGGTTCTTTTCGACGCATTGCAGTCTGCAAAGGCGAGAAACTCGGACGTGCTTATCGTGGACACCGCCGGCCGGCTTCATAATAAAGCGAACCTGATGGCCGAACTCGAGAAGATGAAGCGTATCGCGGGCCGCGAAGTCCCGCAGGCCCCGCACGAGACTCTGCTTGTGATCGATGCCGTGACCGGCCAGAATGGCCTCGAACAGGCACGACAATTCACAAAGGTCGCGAATGTCACAGGCATCGTCCTGACAAAGCTCGACGGAACCGCAAAAGGCGGAATTGCTGTTGCTATCGCTAAGGAATTGAACCTGCCGATCCGCTACGTCGGCATCGGCGAACAGGTCGACGATCTGATGGTCTTTGACGCGGAGAGCTACGTCAACGGCCTTTTCAGCTGATCTCTAAAGAGAACCGATTGGATAACACCCTTCACACAGACACGGACTTTAAGCTGACCGCACGGGCATTGGAACTTGCCGCCCGCGGCGTCGGCCAGGTGTCTCCGAATCCGCTCGTCGGATGCGTAATTGTTTCGGCCCAGGGCGAGGTCGTCGGCGAGGGCACGTATCTTGGGGAACAGGTCACCCACGCCGAAGTGATCGCACTGGGTATCGCGGGTGAGAAAGCACGCGGCGGGACTGCTTATGTTTCTCTCGAACCGCACGACCACCACGGCCGGACGCCGCCATGTACGGAAGCACTGATCGAGGCCGGAATACGTCGCGTCGTATGCCCGGTCGAGGACCCGAACCCGCTGGTCTCAGGGAAGGGCTTTCAGCGGCTTCGCGATGCGGGTATAGAGGTCGATGTCGGAATATTGGCCGGCGATGCGTCGCGGCTGAACGAGAAGTTTGTTGTTTGGCATCAAAAGAACCGGCCTTTTGTCCATTTGAAACTCGCAATGTCGCTGGACGGTAGGATATCGCTTGACGGGAGCGTCTCGACCGCTCTATCGGGCGATCCCGGCCGTAGGCGTGTGCAGGAGATCCGGCATGAGCACGACGCTATCCTCGTCGGGGGAAATACAGTCTTTGTCGATGATCCGTCACTGACCGACCGAAGCGGGCTGCCGCGTCGCCGGCAATTGGTCAGGGTGATATTGGACAACCGCCTCCGAACCCCTCCGGATTCGACGGTCGCGAAGACCGCGGCCGAGATTCCGACGCTGGTTTTCACGAACAGCCGCGACGATACGGCGATGTTGGCACTTCGGCATGCAAAGGTAGACGTTATCGAGTCCGACATGGGCGGCCGCGATCTTGAGCATGTGCTCGCAACGCTCCGCGAACGTGAGATTCAAAGCGTTCTTGTCGAGGGCGGAACGGAGGTCGCGGGCTCGTTCATCGACGCGGGGCTTGTCGATAAGGTGACGTTCATAATTTCGCCGATACTGATCGGCGGCCGCGTGGCACCGAACGCGATCGGCGGAATGGGGGCCCTGGAGCTGTCAGACACGACGCGATTAACGGACGTGACCATCGCACGCCACGGCGAGGATATCGAAGTGACCGGCTATCCGATCCCTAAGCCGACGCTAGGAATTCCTTCCGAATAACGGCGCTTACGCCGACCGCATAAAGCCAAGATCCTGGACCGGAAAATTCGCCAGGTTCGGGAATACGTAATCAACATCCGCCGGATCAAGCCCAAACCAACGTGCAAGCGTCGCAGCATACTGCTCGACCGATGTCGTCGGTATCCAACGGCCGCGGGCATTCGAACCGCTGTCGGCATCGTCCGGTCCATTCTGAACAAGCGTCGGGAAGGGCGTACCGTTTGACGAGTTATTGCCATAGAAGTCGCTCGCAACGACTGCATCCCCGATGACAAATGCATGATTCGCCCAGGCGTGATCCGAGCCGACGTTCGCACCGGACGAGGCCGGATTGAACGTCCGGTTAAAGTCGGTCAGCGTAAACTGCGTGACCTTATCAGCGAGCCCCTGGGCCGTCATCTCGTCGTAGAACGCGCGGGTCGCCTGGCTCACCATCGCGAGTAGCCCGGTTTGGGCAAGCAACTGGGCCGAATGCGTATCGAAACCGTCGATCGTGCAATAGAAGATCTGACGTGTGACGCCAAGCGTGTTCCGCGACTTGATCATGCGGGCGATCTGCTTGAGTTGATTTCCGAGCTCGGTGTTCGGAAAGGGTACCGTCACCTCGGAGCTGTTGTTGAGGCTTTGGCTTATCCGGATCGCCTCGCGGTGTATCTCGTTAGAGGCACCGATCAGGTCGTTGCCTTCAGCAAGCTGCTGGCCCGCGGAAAGAGCCGCGAGCCTTGCATTCGCGGCGGGTGTGCCATTATAGCCGGATAGGGCAAGCACGTTGCTCAGCGGGGTCGGTGCAGGCATAAGCGAAAGCGGCAGAGTTTGCTCCCCGACGATAAAGAGACGTGCCCCCGAAAGCGAACTGCCCGTTGGGACGAGTGCTCCGGGATTTGCGGTGATCGTCAGTCTATCGGCAATTCGTCCACCCCAGCCTGAGAGCACCATTGCGTCCGCGCGGGCGTTCTGGTGCTGATTCGTTTGATCGGTGTGCGAGAAAAGCTGCAGCGGTCGCGGTGCTCCCGCCTGGTATTGGGCACGCGTGAGCGGCTGGACAAGCGTGCCGACATTCGTGACGATCGCCATCTTGCCGGCAGCCCACAGCGGGTGAAGACCCGGATTTATTCCATTCGTGACCGTGCCGAAAGATGGGTGAAGGCCATATTCGAGGTTGCCGATCCGCGGCACCTGGATCGGCAGAAGCGAATTCTGCGCAAGCGCCAATCCCTGAGGGGCGCGTGCCGCGCTGCAATGTGAATAGCCGCTTACATTCGCATCGCTGTGCAACGGGATCAGAGTATTGTTCCCGTCGTTGCCGCCGTTCAGGTAGATGCAGACCAGCGCACGATAATCCGTCGGGACATTTCCACCGTCACCTTTCGAGCTTGCAAGTGCATTGAAAAGCCCAAAGTATCCGGGTTCGGCCGCCAATGCCGACATCGACAAACCTGCGACCGTTGTTGCTAAAAACTTTCTGCGTGATTCATTCATCTGGCTTTACCTCTGCACTTGATACTGGGAAGAAGCGGCGAGCAAGTAGACCGCAGTTCGGACCCGCCTTGAGGGGTCGGTCTCGGGAACGGCCAACATCGCCGTGCGGATAGCCTCGCGATGTGCGGCTGACAGCGTTCCGTGCATCATCTTTGCGCTAAGAGCGTCGAGTACGGCATTGCCGGTCGGGTCGCCTGCCGCGAGAGCGTCAAACTCGCTCGTGTCCAGCGAAGTCCCGCGAAGCGAGTCGGTCGCGTTTGCCGTCAGGCCCTCGAAGACCAGCGTGTGTAGGAAATTCGTCCTCGAGACCGCGTGGCCCGTGTTTAATATCTCAAACTCCGGTGCGTTAATCGTTGTTCCGGGAACCACGAATGTCGGTGTGAAATAGTTGAACACGGTCGGCGCGTTGAACGGGTTCTGGCCGAGTTTCGTGCTATACGCGCCAAGGGCACCATCGCTGCGGCTCAAACCGGCGAAATCCTTAGCCGGGAAGATGCGGCCAAGGTTCGTGATCAGTTGGACCGGCTCGCGAAGCTTGCCATATCGCGGTGCCGTCTTGATGTCGCCGCGTGCTTCGGGGTCGAGCAGGATGGCACGGATCACCGACTTCATATCGCCGCGTACGCCGAGGCCGTTGTCATCGAATGCAGCGGCAACGCGCTGAACATAGGCCGGCGACGGGTCGCTCGTAACGAGATGCTGGATCAGGAGGCGGCCGATGAACGGGCCGACGTTCGGGTGATTGAAGATGTTATCGAGCGCTTTCGAAAGTGACTCGTTAGCGTACTGCCTCGTCGCATCCGCGGTCGTGCAGTCCTCGCAGGCCGGAATGACGCGGTGGACGGCGTTCGGATAATCGAGCAGCGTCTTCGCGGTCGTGTCGTGATTTGTCGGGACCACGATCATCGGGTCCTTGTAGTTGACGATGCCGGGACGCGAATTGGTGCAAGTCTGATTGCAGAACGTCCAGCCGGTGAAGACCTTGGAAAGATCGTTTATTATCTGCTGGTCGTAGGTATCGATCGGGCGGCCCTCATTGTCCAACTGCGGGGTGCCGTCAGGATTCAGCTTGTACAAACCGATCGAGAAAAGCTGAAGTATCTCGCGCGGATAATTCTCGTTCGGGTTGGTCTTGGTGCTGCGGGCCATGTCGAGGTAGTGACCCATCGCCGGGTTAAGCGTGACGGCGCGCATCAGGTCGCGATAGTTTCCCAAGGCATTCTCGCTGACGGTCTTGAAATAAGCGATCTGATGGCTGGATTGTTGAACGCCCACACCGGACGTCACCCAGATCTGACTGAGGGCCCACGCGACGCGATGGCGAAGCTGGGCATCGCCGTACAACGCCTCGGTAAAGAACCAACGCTGAAGCGGGCCCATCGTGTAATGCTCGCGATAGCATGACGGGAACGTCGTGAGCTGGCAGTCTGACGGCGGAGCGGTAGGCTTCTGGTCAATATTGGGAAACGGAAATGTCGGATAGCTCCTCTCGAATTGCTCGGCGAGCCAGGTGCGGATGCCGATACGCCTGAGCCGCGAGTCCTCGAGAGTCGACGGCCCGAACGCCGCCTGTTCGAGAAAGCGTATGCGGTCACCCGACCAGCGATAGCCGACGTAATCATCGGTCGAGTCTTCCTTTTTAAGACCGGATCGGTCCGCAAGTTCGGCAGGCACCTTGATCTCCGCATCCGAATTTCCGAGGCGGATCTTCAGTACGTTGCTTCGCAGTCCACGCCAGGTAACGTAGATCAGCGACTCGCCGTCGGCGACAGGCTGGCCGCGAAAGCCGTCCTTGTCGAAGAGCCGAACGGTAAGAGCGTGCGTACCTTTTTCCGACTGGATCATCGAGAGGTTCTGAAGTTCGAACGTCTTTCCGCTCCGCTGACGCAGGTAGGCGCGGACCGAGTTCATGTCCTCGCCCGGAAGCATCTGCACGTTCTGAATGCGGAGCGTTACCTCCATGTTGCGGTTCGGGCGGAATGCATCGCGGACGGCTCCTTTCGTGTTGCCGCTCGCGTCAAACCCCTCGGCCCAAACACGGTCTGACTTGCCATCTGCAAGCAGGACCGGGGTCGGTGAATTTGGGTCTGGATCGAATTGGCCAAAGATCGCGGATGCTATTGACAGCACTATCGCGGTTAGGAGGGCTGTTCGTTGTAACATAGAGAATGCTCCGGAGGTTCACTACAAGCGTCGCAGAATCGCGGCGCGGAAAAACTGTTTCACAGTTTATAATCTAAATTGTTCGGAAATACAAGAAAAACCGTCACTTGGCGGCTTTGAAACGGACCTATGATGCGGAAAGAGGCCTTTGCAAAGAAATCGCTAGGACAGAATTTTCTGATCGACCGAACGGTGATCCGGCGGATACACGAGGCTGTCGATCCGGAGCCAGCGGATCTTGTGTTCGAGATCGGGCCGGGCCGAGGTGCGTTAACTGATGGGCTGGTGGCTTCGGGTGCGAAAATCATTGCGATCGAACTCGACCGAGAGCTTGTTCCGCTGCTGCGTGAGCAGTTTGCCGAAAGCTCGAATTTCAGTGTCATCGAAGCGAACGCTCTGACGGTCGACTTTCACGAACTGATAGAAAAGACCTCTCCCGGGAAAACGGCAAAGCTCGCGGCAAACCTTCCGTATTACATCTCAACGGCAATACTGCAGAGACTGATCGAGCAGCGTGAGTGCTTTTCGCAGATGGTCCTGATGTTTCAACGCGAGGTCGTCGACCGCATCGCGGCAAAGCCCGGAGACTCGGAGAGGGGCTTCCTCTCAGTATTGTGCGAGGCGTTCTTGAGGGTCGAGAAGCTTTTTGATGTTCCGCCCGAGGCTTTCAAGCCGCGGCCGAAGATCTGGAGTTCAGTAGTTCGGCTGGTTCCGATAGAAAGTGAGGTTCAAGACGCGGAGGCGTTCAGACGCATCGTGTCCGCCTCGTTCAGCCAGCGGCGAAAGACGATCCTTAACAATCTAAGACCTGTAGTACCAAATGCCGCGGCGGTGCTGGAACACGCGGGTATCGATCCAAGCCGGCGGGCCGAGACCATTTCAAAAGATGAATGGCTCCGATTGCTCGGAGCCATTCCGGGCAGGTAGTGCAGTTGGCGAGCACTACCTCTTGCCACGCCCGGGAACGAAGAAGTACCCGTTATTTCGACTCATCGCTGGCCGGCTCAAGCGTCGTGCTAACCGCTTCTTTCTCGATTTTGGGCGGGATGAGCAGCGAAAGAACGACTGAAAGCCCGATGACGCCGATGATGATGCCGAGCGACCAGTTGATCGGGAACTTGCCGCCGAACGCGTCATTCAGCCAAACCATCTTTAAACCGACAAATACGAGGACGACAGCCAGTCCGTACTTGAGCAGGTGGAACTTGTCGATCACACCTGCGAGCATGAAGTACATCGAGCGAAGTCCGAGGATCGCGAATATGTTCGACGTGAAGACGATCATCGGCTCAGCAGTAATAGCGAAGATAGCCGGAACGCTGTCGACCGCGAATATGATGTCAGTCGCCTCAAGGAACAGCAGGGCGATGAACAGCGGCGTCGCGTGCCGACGGCCGTCGATCTTTGAAAAGAAGTTATTGCCATCCAGCTTTGGCGAGACGGGCATGAATTTTCGGAAGAGCCTTATAAGGAAATTCTTTTCCGGCTCGATCACTTCGTTGCTCGCGAAGAACATCTTTATACCCGTGATGATCAGGAACGCACCGAACAGGTAGATGACCCAATGGAACTGCATGAGAGCAGAACCCATCGCGATGAAGATCGCACGGAAGACGAGCGCGCCGAGGATGCCGTAGAAAAGTACCCTGTGCTGATACTTCGTCGGGATCGCAAAGTATGCGAACACCATCACGAAGATGAAGATGTTATCGACCGAGAGCGATTTTTCGACGATGTAGCCGGTAAGAAACTCGAGCGAGACGTTCCACGCGGCTAGGTCCGGGTTGAAGTTCGGGATCGCGAGCAACCGCTCGTCCTGTGGAAACTTCCACAACGCGTAACGATATAAGACGTAATTGAATATCAGGGCGAGCGAGACCCAGACTACGCTCCAGATGCTTGCTTCCTTGAACGAGACCTCGTGTGCCTTACGGTGGAATACGCCCAGGTCGAGCGCAAGCATTAAGAGGACAAAAAGAGTAAAGAGGCCGTAGAACCACCAATACTCAGCGAACGGGAACAGTATCATTTGCGATAATCTCCTAATTATTAAGCCGCAAAAAGGAAAAACCTCTCACGACGAATGTTTTGAAAAACGTCGTAAAAGGTCTCGATACTTGCTTCCCCGTGCCGAATCGTTTCCGACAAAAACGATTGTAATGACGACGCGGAGAACCCGTTTGGGTGATCTACTCCCCTTAAATTGTCAGTCGCAATACTATCTAATCGTTATTTATTAGTCAAGATTCGAAACGGCATAAAGGTGCTCATATCAAAAAGTCACGTTCCGGATGTGATATCATTTCGTTTTCAGTAATTTAGCAGGGAGTTTGGGAACTTTGAGCAAGATCGAGATCATTCCGCTCGGCGGCATCGGCGAATTCGGGATGAACTGCATGGGCATCCGGTACCGCGACGAGATGATCGTCATTGACGCCGGCATGGGCTTTCCGGAGGAAACTCCGTTCGGCGTCGATATTTCGATACCGAATTTCGACTTTTTGGAAGAGTATCGTGACGACCTGACGGCGATCGTTCTCACGCACGGTCACGAAGACCATATCGGGGCACTTCCTTACATCCTTAAGAAATTCAATCTTCCTGTCTATGCGTCGCGGTTTACGCAGGCACTGATCGAACGGCGTCTGGACGAGCACGATATGCTCGACGATGTTCTGCTGCATCGCGTTGACGCGAACGACATTGCCGAGATCGGAAGTTTTTCGATCGAGTTCATCCACGCATCGCATTCGCTCGTAGATTGCTTTTCGCTTGCGATCAAAACCCCGCTCGGGACGATCATTCACACCGGTGACTATAAGATCGACGACACGCCCGTCGTCGGGCCGCCGTATGACCTCAAGACGCTCGGGAAGTACGGCGAGGAAGGCGTGCTGGCACTGTTGGGTGATTCGACCAATGCGACGGTTGCGGGCCGGACGCCGTCGGAGCAGGATGTGATCCCGGCTTTTCGGGAGATATTCGAAGAGACCGAAGGCCGGCTATTCGTTTCCACGTTCTCTTCTTCGATCCACCGGCTACAGATAATCTTTGACCTCGCACACGAATACGGCCGAAAGGTCTGCATTCTCGGGCGTTCGATGGTGAAGAACGTCGAGATCGCCGAGGAACTCGGGCTGTTGAAGCTCTTGGGTGACACGCTCGTGCCGCTTAGCGAAGCCCGGATGTATGACGACGATGAGCTTTGCTTCCTCGTCACCGGTTCGCAGGGCGAGATGCGGGCGGCGCTGTGGAACATGGCGACGTCGACCTACAAAGGCATGGAGATCGGAAAGGGCGACACGGTCGTTCTCTCGGCACGCATCATTCCCGGCAACGAGAAGAACATCAGCCGCCTTATCGGACACCTTTATAAACGCGGGGCGAACATCATCGAGGAGAAACGCCGGCTCGTACACGTTTCCGGACACGCGTCGCAGGAAGACATCAAGATAATGGTCGAGACTGCCAAACCGCGGTACCTGGTGCCGATCCACGGCGAGTATCGAATGCTTTTCAGGCATAAGGAATACGTGAAGAACCACGTCGCGGGCTACGGGGATGACAACATTATCCTTATCGAAAACGGCGACCTGCTTGAGTTAGACGATTTCGGCGCCCGCGTGGTCGAAAAACACGACCTGCACAAGACCTTTATCGACGAAGAATCCCTCGAGGAGATCGAGTACGACATTGTCCGCGAGCGAAAGAAACTTGCCTACGGCGGGGCGATCAACCTTGTCGTAAGCATCGACAAGAAAGCTCATACGCTCATCGGCGAGCCGCACGTAACGTTCACGGGTGTTGCAGGCATCGACCCGCTTAACGGCTTTGCCGCCGAGGCACGCCAGGCCGTCTCCGACGCGATCGGCGAAATGAAACGCGAACAGGTCGCCGACCGAACGGTCTTCCGCGAAAACCTACGCCTTCACATGAAACGCTTCGTCCAAAAAGAACTGGGCACGAAGCCCGTTATCGTAACCACGGTTGTTGAGGTGTGACCATGAGTCTTTCAAAACGTGAATCGTTCCAGACGGTGATCGGGTTCGGTTTGCCTGCGATCGGTTTGATAGCGTTGCTGATCTGGTTTCTATTTAGCTGATCGAAAATTCATCTAATGGAAAATTCAAAGTCACAGGACCCGAGGGAACTGCTTGCGGGCTCCAGGGTCATCGTCGCGGCGGAGAGCTTTTCGCTTGTTTCGCTGACGAAGGAGCAGTGGTCGGCGTTGATCCGCGATCCCGAGTTGAGTCCGCGGATGACGGCTCCGTTCATGATACTGATGGACGCGTTCGAGGTGACTTTGCTCCTCGACGACGTCGATTTCGCGAATATTCGCAGCGGGCTCGGGCAGGCAAAGACCGAACGCGGTTTTAGGATGCTGACATTCGATACGATCCTCGATTTCACGCATGTGGGATTCATGGCCGAAGTGACGCGGATACTCGCCGACGCCGGCATCTCCGTCCTTCCACTTTCCGCATTTTCACGCGACCACATACTTATCAAACAAAACGACCTTGCCAATGCCCTAAAAGCTCTCGGCCCGCACGTTGCCGACCTTTGTTAGCCGGATCTTCCCGAAAAACCGCTTGTGCAAACGATTTTTCCGCCTATGCGAACGATTTATTGCCGGTTCAAACTATCTGATCGGTTGCTCAGACGATTTGATCGCTTGCTCAAATGAGTTGAACGGCTGTTCGAACGGTTTGATGGCTGCTCAAATGATTTGATCGGTTGCTCAATAGATTTGGTGGGCCCATCAAATGGTTTGAGCAAGCCGTTTTTTCATTTGATCAGGCAGTTTCTTCGAAAAATGGGCCGCATTTGCCTGCTTTTCGTACATTTTCCGCGTCCTTTTGGCGATCCGCCCGGAAAAACGTTATAACATTCGAGTCCTCGGCATTATCTGAGCCGTTTTGCCGCTGCTAACTATGGAGTTTCTTTCCTTCATCCTGTTTTTGCTTGCGAATAATTGGATCACCGCACTTGTGGTGTCGATACTTACGTGTCTGCTTGGCTTCGGATGGTTCGCATTTGCTTGGTCGAGCCTTAAAGCGAATCGTGCGGCGGAAGACGGCGGCGGAGCGAACGTCAATCGAATACAGCAGAAATTGCTTTATTTTGCCGTGATCGGGGCGTTCTTTTTATCGATCGGCGTTTTCGTATTCTCGCTGGTGAACATGATCTTTCCGCATGTTTTGGACGGTTACCTGATCGTTAACTACGGAAACACCGCCGACGCCCGCGTTACCGGCATCGAAGCGACGAGCAAATACCTCAACAAATCGCGCGTAATGCGACACAACGTAATTTTCAAGACGGCAGCCGGCGAAAATTACGAAACACACTTCGAAACGTGGGATTTCAACGTTTATCCGTCCGCGAATTCGGTCCGTTATCCGGGCCAGGGCGAGGCGTTTCGCGTCGCCTACCTGCCGTCGTTCCCCTCGGCGTTCGTGATACTGACCGACGACGGCAGCGACTTTTCGCGCAAGCAGGAATGTTCCGACGCGTTGGCTGAGATCGAAACGGCTAGGATCAAGCTGGAGTTCGACCGGAACGACCCTGAATTCAAACGTGCATACGGCGAAGCTGTCGTTAAAGCGGCTGAGTTGAAGTGCCCGGTATTTGGAAGAATTGAATAGAACGAGTGCTGCCGCGAAATACTCGGGCGGCAAGATGGCCTATGGAATGGAACGGAAAAGTCGTGTTTCTGACGGGTGCCTCAAGCGGGATCGGTGAGGGTTTGGCGGTCGCATTTGCAAAGAAAGGTGCGATCTTAGGCCTTTTGGCGAGGCGGAAAGAGCTTTTGGACGACCTTGCGGACCGCTGCAGGGCCGTGGACGCGACGGTTCGGGTCTTTCCGGCGGACGTGACCGACGAGCAGGCCGTTTTTGAGGCGGCGGACGAACTTCGCAGCGAGTTTGGGCATATCGACGTCATGATCGCGAATGCGGGCATCGGCGGAAACAACGAAGAGACCCGCAAACTGCTGCCCGCGGCCGTGAAAAAGGTGATCGATACGAACCTGATCGGAGCCGTGAATTCCGTGCACGCGGTTCTGCCGCAGATGGTCGAACGCGGCGAGGGCCAATTGGTCGCGATCTCGAGCCTCGCGGGTTTTCGCGGCTTGCCGAGATCGGCCGCCTACTGCGCGAGCAAAGCGGGAATGACTGCATTCTTCGAGAGCATTCGCCTCGACGTACAGCATAAGGGCGTCGCGGTGACGATCATCCAACCCGGTTTCATCAAGACGCCGCTGACCTCGGGCCGCGAGGCAAAAATGCCGTTCATCATGGAGTTGGAGGATTCGATACCGTATTTTCTGCGTGCGATCGAACGGAAAAAGAAATTTGCCGCTTTTCCGTGGCAGCTTGCCACTTTTGTCAGGGCGGGAAGAATATTTCCGGCATGGCTGTACGACCGGATCGCCGGGCGGGCACGCTACCGCGAATAGCATCATAGCAGGCTAAATAGTATAATCACGGATATTTAACGTGCTCACCGCAACCGCCCACCCAAGCCGGCAAATATGAACTATATCCAGGCAATCATCCTCGGCATCGTACAGGGCCTAACCGAATTCATACCGATCAGCTCAACCGCGCATCTTGTCTTTGCGAGCCGCTGGACGAATATCTATAACGGCGACCCGCAGATGATCACCGCAACGATGGCGGTCATTCAGCTTGGCACGATCGCCGCGGTACTGATCTATTTCGCCGGCGACATCCTGTCGATAGCGAACGCCTTCATTCGCGACCACTGGGCAGTGCTAACGCGTAAACGCGGAATGCGTTACTCGGGCACCGGCGGCGTCCGGCCGATCTGGCTTTCGCAAGAAGCGTGGCTTGGATGGCTGATAATTATCGGTTCGATACCGATCGGTGTTGCCGGCCTTGCGTTCAAGGAAATGATCGAGGGCCCGGATACGAAGAATCTTTGGATCATATCGATAATGCTGATCGCAGTCGCCCTGCTGCTTGCGCTTGCGGAGTTCGTCGGCAGCCAGCGAAAGGACGTCAAGCATCTGGGGATGTGGGACGCGATCGTTGTCGGCTTTGCCCAGGCGATGGCGTTGATGCCGGGTGCGAGCCGTTCGGGTTCGACAATTATGGCCGGGCTTTTTGCGGGACAAAAGCGCGAGGCGGCGGCGAGATTTTCGTTTTTGCTTTCGATTCCCGCGATCTCGGCCGCGGGCCTTTTACAGCTGAAAGAAGCAGTTGAGATCTTGCCGAAGGACGCGATAATGCCGTTGCTTGTCTCGACGATCGTGTCGGCGATCGTCGGCTATTTGTCGATCTGGTTCCTGCTCGCTTTCCTGCGAAAGAACTCGACCGCGATCTTCATCATTTATCGCCTGATCCTCGGTGCCGTTCTCCTCGTGTTGCTTTGGATGGGCGTCCTGAGTCCCGTTGTTAACGTCTAACAGTAAGACGAATGCCCGAAAAGCGTTGGATCATTCAGAAGCACGACCGTGCCGCGGCAAACGAACTTGCCGCAAAGGTCGGCGTGCATCCGCTGACCGCCGCACTCTTGATCGCTCGCGGCTGCGACACAGTGGAAAAGGCTACGGCTTTCCTCAATCCAGATCTCGAGCAGCTGCACGACCCGTCGCTGCTTAAGGGAATGAAGGACGCTGTCCGTCGCATATTACAGGCTGCCGAAAAGGGCGAAAAGATCCTCGTCTGGGGCGATTACGACGTTGACGGAACGACGGGAACGGTCCTTTTGCGGCAGGTGTTCAGGCTGTTGGGCATCAAATCGGAATTTCACATCCCGAACCGCTTTACCGAAGGATACGGGGTCAACATCCCCGCACTGGAAGCAGCGCAGCAACGCGGATGCTCGCTGGTCATCACGGTCGATTGCGGGATCAGGAGCTTTGAACCGCTTGAATGGGCGCGGGACCATGGCCTGGACGTGATCATAACCGACCACCATCTTTCGGACGAAGAACGCGGAAACCCGCCGGCGGTTGCGGTGGTTAACCCGAACCAGACCGGCTGCCCGTATCCTGATAAGCATCTCGCGGGCGTCGGCGTTGCCTTCAAGCTTGCACACGCACTTCTTCGCGAAAAGGGCAAAGAGGAGATCGTGCCGAAGTTTCTGACGATCGCGGCGATCGGGACGGTAGCGGACATCATGAACCTTTCGGGCGAGAACCGCTCGATCGTCGCGCTCGGCCTCCGCGATATCCCGAAATCGAGCAATCTCGGTTTGAAAGCCCTGATGGAGATCTCTGACTGCACCTCCGCGATGACGAGCACGCATATCGGTTTCCGCATCGCCCCGCGAATAAACGCGGCCGGCAGGATGGACGTTGGGCGGCACGTAGTCGAACTCTTTGAAGCCGAAGATTTTGCCGAGGCGAGGCGGCTTGCAGACATTCTCAACAGCCGAAACCGCGAACGGCAGGCGATGCAGCAGCAGATCACGGAACTTGCTCTTGCCGAATCGGCGGAATTGGCGTCGCAGAAGTTCGTCGTCGTCGCGGGCGAGGGCTGGCACCGCGGCGTGATCGGGCTTGCCGCATCGCGGATCGCTGAAAGGCTTAACCGGCCGACGATCGTGCTTTCGATGGAGAACGGATTTGCCCACGGCAGTGCACGGAGCATTGGAAAGTATCACCTGCTGAACGCATTAGAGTCGTGCTCGGACCTTTTTGAGCAGTTTGGTGGACACGCTGCGGCCGCGGGTATGAAGATCAAGTGTGAGCATTTGGACGCTCTCCGCGAGAAGTTGAATGCTTACGCCGAAACGACGCTCGCGGAAGAACTGCTCACGCCCGAACTCTATATCGATGCTCCCGTCTCATCTCAAACCATGAGCCTCGGCTTGCTGAACGAATTAGCGAGGCTTGAGCCTTTTGGTGCCGGCAATCGCAAGCCCGTTTTCGTAACCAACGGCCTTGCGGTCCGCTTTGAGCCGACCGTGATGAAGGACAAACACCTCAAGCTCCATTTGGAAGATGAGGCCGGAAAACGATTTGAAGCGGTCTGGTGGGACGGTGTGGAACGCGGAAGACAGCGAACGCTGGCACCGGGTTCACGCATCGAAGTGGCTTACACTGCCGAGGCTAATTCATGGCAGGGAAACACGCGACTACAGCTTGTTATAGAAGACCTTAGAGAACATAATTAACCAGTGCCCGAGCCGCAAACGATCACAAAAAACAACCTGCATTTCAGGGCAGCGGTACCGGCCTACGCTCGTTACGCGGCGGTGGGGCTACTGGCCGTCGCGGTGATCGTTATTGTCGTCGGTTTTCTCCGGAATAGTGGCGATCCGGATTTCAGGATGAAAGGCTTTCCGACGTCGCTGTCTAAGGACGTCCTCGCCACCGTCGAGAACTACGAACGGCGTGAAACGGAAGGTGACCGCGTCAAGTATTTCGTGCGTGCGGACAGGGCCGTAACATTTTCTGATAACCATCAGGAATTAGAGAACGTCTACATGCAGGTCTTCGACCCGACGGGTGAACGTTCGGACGAGATCAGGGCGATCAAGGCCGTTTATGTTCCGGAACAGAACAAGAACTTTACCGCATATTTTGCGGGCGACGTGAATATCGCGACGCGCGACTCGTTGAAAGTATCAACGCAAAACCTCACCTACACTCATGCAAATGAGACCGCAAAGGCGGAAGAGGCGGTCAGCTTCGATCGTTTCAACGTGAAGGGTACATCGGTCGGGGCGGTTGTTGACGTTGCGAACAAGAGGGTCGAACTTTTACAGGCCGTTAAGATCGAAACTACATCCGATAGGTCGGGTGACGCGGCGGTAAAGATCCCGGCGACAATGTCTGCCGACTACGCCGCATACGATCAAGCGCAGGAAAAGATCGAAATGCGCGGTTCGATACACGTTGTATCGGGCTCGCTCGAGGGAAACGCAGAGGGTGCTGAGATTCGCTCGGGACGTGCGGATGTGTACCTGACCGCGCAAAGCGAGACTGATCTGACCGTTAATCGCGTTGAACTTTTTGACGCCGTCGATATCAAAACAAAGCAAACGGGCGGGCGAAACAGCGCAGTGACGGCCGGTTACGCAATGTACAAGCCGGAAGCGCAGTATTTCGAACTCAAGGGCTCGGCAAACATTGTGACGGTTCAGGGCGAACGCCCAACGCTGGCGTCCGGTGAGAACGCAGCGTACGACCAACGTGCCGGAAAGGTATCATTGAACGGCGGTGCCGAAGTGAGCCAGGGTGGTGAACTTGTTCGCGGCGACTCATTGAATGCCGACCTGTATCCAACAAACCGGGTAAAGACCGCTTCGGCCCGCGGAAATGCGTATTTGAAGCAGCAGACCGCAGAGAGGATCACGGAGGTCAGCGGCGAAGAACTTAACGCGAGGTTTAGCGAGAACGAGATCCTCGCCGCGGCAAACGTTCGACGCAATGCGAATGCCGTTTTGACGCCCTTGCAGCGGGGCGACTATTCCAAAGTGAGAATGTCAACGCCGATTGCGATCGCGGTTGGGTTCAAAGGAACAGGCCTGCTGGATTCCGTGAAAACCGACGGCAGGACGACCATCAACCTCGAGGCACGAGAAGCTACAAGCAACGCAGCGAACAAAACACTTACCGCGGATTCAGTCCAAACGGGCTTTGACGGCGAAGGAAAATTCCTAGCCAGCGCCTCTGCGGTCGGTAATGCAGAGCTTAACGTCATTCCTTTGGCGGCGGGCACGGACCAGTATCGAACCGATATCAACGCGCCGCGTTTCGATTGCGATTTCTTTCCGGCGAGTAATAATGCGCGACTCTGCACTGCGGCGACGAATGCCCGTGCCAAACGGATTCCGACGGTAAAAGCGGACGGGAAAGGTGAGCAGAACATAACCGCGAGGAAGATCGTCGCAACTTTCGACCAGGCGACAAAGGATGTTCAGAACATCGACGCCGAAGGCAGTGCGAAGTTTGTCGAACTCGACAGATATGCAACGGCCGACCGGTTCAGTTTCACGATGTCGGACTCGGTCGTCCGGCTTCGCGGGAATCCGCTCGCGTGGGACTCGCAGGCAAGAGCAAAGGCAACTGAGATCGACTGGGATACGAAGAACCAAAGGTCGCAGTTGCGTGGTAGCGTAAGCACGACCTACTACAGCCAGAAGCAGACAAAAGGGACAACTCCGTTTACCAAGGTCGACCGGCCCGTGTTTCTGACTGCGGAGCGTACCGACCTCGACCATGCGGCGCAAGCTGCGGTTTACACCGGAAATGCGAGAGCCTGGCAGGATGACAATTACGTTCGCGGTAACACCATCACAATAAGGCAGCCGCAAGGGGAATTGATCGCGGAGGGCAGCGTGCAGAGCTCTCTTGCCGATGCCAAGGCTCGTGACGGCAACGGTGCGGCCAAGGTGCCAGTCTTCGCATCGTCGCAGCGAATGGTCTACAATCGCGATTCGCGCACGCTGAGATACGAAACAGCGGTCGATATCCGGCAAGGCAGCGACCGCTTGACGGGAGCGGTGGCGAACATATTCATGAATGATCGGAACGAGCTTGTTCGTACCGACGTAGAGAACGACGTGACGATCACGCAACCCGGCCGTACCGCGATGGGCAGTTATGCCTCGTATCTTGCTGCGGATGAAAGCGTCGTGCTTCGCGGCAATCCGGCGAGGATCAACGACGAACGAAACGGCTCGTCGCAGGGTGCTGAAGTAAGGATTTTTTTACGTGAGAACCGCGTTGAGGGCCAGGGCAGCTCGCAAAAGGACCCTTCGGGACGCGTTCGTTCAGTTATCAAGTTTAAGAACAATTAACCATCGAGATCAGAGTGGCTCCAGATTCCCATCAGACAACAAACGGCTCGAACGGCAACCAGCCTATGCAACTGGCCAACGCCCTATATGCGGAGCATCTGCAGAAGACGTACGGCAGCCGCCGGGTCGTCGACAATGCGAGCATTTATGTTCATGAAGGTGAAGTGGTTGGATTACTAGGGGCTAATGGCGCGGGCAAGACAACTACGTTCTACATGCTCGTCGGGCTTGAGCGGTCTGAAGGCGGTTCGATCTGGCTGAATGGCGAGAACATTACGAAGCTGCCGATGTATCTGAGAGCGCGGCTCGGGCTCGGATACTTGCCGCAGGAGCCGTCGATCTTTAGAAAGTTGAGTGCGGAGCAGAACATCCTTGCCGTACTCGAAACACGGCCTTTGTCTCGCGAAGACAGGTTCGCACGGCTCGAGGAATTGCTTGAGGAGTTCGGCGTTTCGCACGTTCGGCGTACGCGAGGTGACGCGCTTTCCGGTGGTGAGCGCCGCCGCGTCGAGATCGCCCGGTGCCTTGCGACGGACCCGAAATACATTCTGCTCGATGAACCGTTTGCCGGTATCGACCCGCTCGCGATCGACGATATCCGGGATATCATTCTCTATCTGAAAGGACAGGGTATCGGCATTTTGATCACGGACCACAACGTAAGAGAGACGCTTGGGATCACAGACCGCGCATACATAATGGCCGAAGGAAAGATACTAAAAAGCGGCGATCCGGCAGCACTCGTTGAAGACCCGGATGTCCGACGAATCTACCTTGGCGAGCGTTTTACGCTATGACGTATTCGCTTTTCCTTTTCCCCCGCGAAAACGTATAATTCAACCAAGAAAGGCGGATTGTAACTATCGTAAATCGCGTCGTTCCAGAGAATTGCATAGATGTCATCACTTAGACTCTCAACACAGCTACAGCAGAGAATGGTGCTTACGCCACAGTTGCGTCAGCGCATCGAAATGCTTCAGATGACGTCGATGGAGCTTAACGAACTGATCGAGCAGGAGTTGGTGTCAAATCCTATTCTCGACGAAGTTCAGCCGGGCGAAGAGGTCCAGGAAATTTCGGACAGTATTCTCGACCAAAACGCGGACGGGTTCGACGAGGCCCCCCAAAACCTGAACGGGACCGGTGACGTTGAGATCGGGTACGTCTCAGGAACCGGCGACGACGATTTCGACTCTCGGGGTGTCGATAATCTTGCCGATGCTGCTTCGGATGCCTATGGCCCCGAACAGGAGGCCGGCATCGACGACAAAGACCGTTCCGATGCCTTCGAAGAGATCGATTTCGGCCGGGAATTTCAGGACTACCTTGATCCCGGATACCGCACGCAGGAGATCGAATACAAGGACGATGCTCCGAGTTTCGAACAGTTCCTATCGCATAGCGAATCACTGAGCGAGCACCTTGAGTGGCAGCTTAATATGCTGCAGATCTCGCCCGAGGTAGAAGACGCGGCAATAGCTATCATCGGCAACCTCGACGAGAGCGGGCGCCTAACGGCCCCGGTGGAAGATATTGCGGAAATGTGCCGCTGTTCACTCGAGGTCGTCGAAGAAGCACGACGTGCCGTGATGGCTCTCGAACCAGTCGGTTGCGGCGCATTGAACGTAAAGGAATGCCTGCTTGCTCAACTCGAATCGGAAGGCGAAGCCGACACGATCACGGCTGACCTTATTGCAAATCACCTGGAAGACCTTCAGCCCCACAGGCTGCAGCATCTTTCAAAGGCGACGGGGCACAGCCTCGAGGTCCTGAGCGACGAACTTAAGAGAATCCGCACACTTGACCCGTATCCCGGCCGTCGGTATGCGGCAGAGGAAGCGATATTCGTCGCGCCTGAGGTCTATATCGAGAAGATCGAGGGCGAATACGTCATTTACTTTGCGGATGACGGCACTTCAAGGCTCCGGATCAGCCAGACGTATCACCAGTTGCTCGATCAAACAGATACGTCAAAGGAAACAAAAGATTTCATCAAAGACAAGGTCCGCTCCGCCGTTGACCTGCTGCGAAACATCGAGCACCGACGGCAAACGATATACAGGGTGGTCGAGTGTATCGTTGATCGACAGCGGGATTTTCTCGACAAAGGCGTTGAGTTCATCAAGCCGATGATGCTTAAGGATGTAGCAGAGGACATCGGAATGCATCTATCGACCATTTCGCGAGTAGTCAACCGCAAGTACGCTCATACACCGCAGGGTGTTATCGAACTTCGACGGTTCTTCAGTGAAGGGATGATGAACGAGGACGGCGAAGAGGTATCGACGCGTATCCTGAAACTCAGGATCAAAAAATTGATCGAAGAGGAAGACACGAAAAAGCCACTCACCGATGACCAGATCGTAAAGGTCCTTAGTAAGGAGGGCGTAAAGCTTTCGAGACGTACCGTCGCGAAGTACCGCGACCAGATGAATATCCCGGGATCGCGGGAACGTCGGACCGTCATTTAACGGCTAAATGCCGCTTTGAACATTACCACCCAAAGAAAGGGGGTTTCTTATGAAAATTGAATACACGGGAAGGCACATCGAAGTAACGCCGGCATTAAAGGCGCACGTTGAAGGACAGTTTGCTCGCATCGAGCACCTTTTTGCAGGAAAACCTGCGAAGGCACAGGTGATAATCGAAGTCGAACGCGGACGGCACAGGTCCGAGATCGTTGTTAAATGGCGAAACGAAATACTGACAGCGACGACGTCGAACTCCGACATGTATCTTTCGCTTTCGCAAACCGTCAGCAAGATCGAAAAGCAGGCTCTTAAGCTGAAGAACAAGGTGATCGACAAGTCGCACAAGGCTAAGAAAGCGGGCAGTATCAAATCCGCGGCGGTGGAAGTTGCACCTGAGCCGGCCACACCGAGGATCATCAGGACCCGCCGCTACGCGGTGAAGCCGATGTCGCCGGATGAAGCCGCACATGAGTTGAACGGCGACGGTAATTCATTTCTCGTTTTTCGCAATGCCGACACAGACAAGGTCTCGGTGATCTACTCGCGAAAGGACGGCAATTACGGACTGATCGAACCATGATCTATGGCGGATGAAACGCCCGAGCGGCTGATTACGATCCGAGAGTTTGTTGAGAAGGCCCCGCGCGAACTTGAGCTAGCGGTAATCGCGGGGTCTTCCGCATTAGACACGAAATTTCTCGACTCTGAGAGGATCCAAAAACTGGGCCTCGCTCTCGGCGGCTTCACACGATACATTCACAAGGGCCGTATCCAGATGATCGGGATGAGCGAGGTCTCGTTTCTTGAAACGATGTCGCCCGAACAGCGGACGAACTCACTTGCAGCACTCGATCCTGCGAAGATCAGCTGCATTCTCGTCACAAAGGGGCTCGAAGTACCGGACGGCGTTACTCAATTTTGCGAGGAAGGCGGTATTCCGCTTCTCCGCACGCATGAGGTCAGTTCGAAGGTGATCAGCCAGATCACTGAATTTCTTCAGTACCGCCTCGCTCCGCATGTAACGCAACACGGCGTCCTGCTTGAAATGTTCGGTATCGGCGTTTTTATCGTCGGTGATTCGGGGATCGGGAAATCGGAATCCGCGCTCGACCTGATAACGCGCAGGCATCGTCTGGTATCAGATGATGTCGTCGAGATCTCTAAGATCGGAGCACGTCTTCTTGGCGAATCACCAAAATTGACCTACGAGCATCTCGAAATTCACGGGCTTGGTATCATCAACATTCGCGAACTCTTTGGGATCTCATCAATATGTGATTCGATGTTCATCGATCTTTGCATCGAGTTGAAGAAATGGCGGGAGGTCGAAACGATCGAACGGATTGGGCTCGAAGCCCGGCAAAGAGCGATCTTCGATACTCCTATCCCGATGTTCACGATCCCGGTAAGCCCAGGCCGAAACATGGCGACGATCATAGAGACTGCTGTTAAGGTCTTTCTTCTCCGGGAATCCGGCTATGACGCGGCAAAGGAACTGATCGAGAAGCACGATAAGCTTTTAGCTGCATACGATAGTTAAAAGCCTGCCCAAAGTATGTCAAAAACCCACTCGGAACAGCTCGGCAGTTCGCGGCTCGTGATCATCACTGGCCTCAGCGGCTCGGGAATGAGCTCGGCGACGAACGCGTTCGAAGACCTGGGTTTTTTCTGTGTCGATAACCTTCCGCTGACGTTGTTGTCCACCTTTGCACGATTGCTTGTCCGGAATGACGAAGGGGTTGCGGCGATCGAAAAAGGAGCATTGGTCGTCGACATTCGCGAGCGTCACTTTCTTGGCGAGTTTCCGCGAGAGATCAAAAAGGTCGAACGCCGCGGTCTTGAACCGTATATCGTTTTCTTTGAAGCGTCAGACGACGCACTGCAACGCCGTTTTTCTGAGACGCGTCGGCCGCATCCTGCCGAATCCGGAAAGGGCTTGCTTCACGCGATCTCGTCCGAACGTGAGGCGATGCAGTCGATCCGTTCGATGTCGGACCTGATCGTCGACACTTCCGAGCACACCGTTCATACGCTGCGGCGGCTGATCATCAACACATTCGGCGGCAAGACCGGACAGGGGCCGCTGAGGGTGCAGTTCGTAAGTTTCGGGCATAAATACGGTAATCCACGCGATCTCGATCTTATGTTCGACGTGCGGCATCTTCCTAATCCGTATTTTGATCGATCGCTACGCGAGCTTACGGGTGAGGACGGGCGGATCGTGAAGTTCCTCAAGAGCCACGGTGAGGTGGGCGAGACCGTCGACCGTTTCGAGTCGTTGCTTGCGTATCTGCTTCCATTATATCCTGTCTCTTATACACATCTGACGC
>JAUCQE010000413.1 GCA_030372865.1 Pyrinomonadaceae bacterium | reverse complement strand
AAGGGCTGTGCGGAAACCTTTAAGGGCTGTGCGGAAACCTTTTCAGGCTGAGAAAAAACATTCTCAGGCTGAGAAAAAACAATATCGGGAGTTCCTGAAACTTTGTCAGGAGCTCCCGAAATGTCTTAAGGCGTTGAATTTATGGGTCAGGCGTGTGCCTGGTCGTTCTGGCGTTCGTCCTCGAGCATCTTGTCACGCATTTCGAGCACGTGTTTGATGTCTTCGGGCACGCGGTCGGCGAGCGTGACGACCAATTCGGCCTTTCTGGCGTACCTGATGGCGTGCTGGATCGCGTCGCGGCTTTCCGGAATGATGCGGACCTGCGGTTCTTTTCCGCTGGAGGCGATGCCTTCCTGCAGGAGCGTGTAGGTTTCCTGCTCGCCGCGTCCCCGCAGGTAGTGGCCGCGTCGGATGACGATGCGGTCGAAATTATCGCCCGCGATGCGGCCCATCTCGCGAATGTCGTCGTCGCGGCGGTCGCCCGTGGCGTTCAGGACGACGGTGCGGTACTTGTTCGGCAGCTTTTGGATGAAATGCACAAGCCCGTTGAAGCCCGCCGGATTGTGCGCGTAGTCCATCAGGACCGTCGTCGTGCCAACCTCGACGAAGTTGAGGCGTCCCGGCGTCTGCGCGGTGCCCGCGTTGAACGTCGTCAGGCCCACGCGAATGTCCTCGACCGATATCCCGTGAACGAAGCACGCAAGCGCCGCCGCCAGAACGTTCTGCACCATGAACTCGGCACGTCCCCCATACGTCAAGGGAATGTTCACGGCCTTTTCGATGCGTACCTTCCACTTCCCTTTCAGTATCGTGATGTAGCCGTTCTCGTAAACACACGAGATGCGGCCGCGTTCGGCACGGCGGACGATGTTCGGATTGTTCTCGTCCATCGAAAAACAGACAACCGTGCCGTCCACAAGCTCTTTCATCTTATAAACGAGCGGATCCTCTGCGTTCAGGACCGCAAAGCCCTTCTTCCCGACTGCCCTCGGCACGACTGATTTCACCCTCGCGAGGTCCTCAAGCGTGTTGATGTCTTTCAGGCCGAGGTGGTCTGCAGCGATATTCGTGACGATGCCGATATCACAGTAGTCGAAGCCAAGCCCGGCCCTGATGATGCCTCCGCGAGCAG
>JAUCQE010000412.1 GCA_030372865.1 Pyrinomonadaceae bacterium | reverse complement strand
TTTAAGCCAGTTGTAGCTGATGTTCATTAGTTTGTGCCGAGGGTCTCAAGTAAGAACCGCGCCTCGTTTTTAGAGATCCCATCTGTTTTGACCGTTTTCCACTTGCCGTCCTTGGATAAGGATAAGTAAAACGACCTCGTTTTCGAGGGTTCGATTACGTATGCCATTAGGCTCCCGCGTTCACTGCTGCTTGTTCCGCCACTGTACCAAACAAACAACCGCGGCTCCGAAACCGCTACAAGGTAGTTACTAGTGAGATTTGCACTACTGCTTCTGTAAGAATGCAAACCCGCTGTTTGCGCAGACCACTCGTCGTCCACTTTCTTAAAATGAAGCTGATGAATGACACGATCAGGAATGAAAGGCGGAACCCGCAGTTTCTCAAAGTCCCGAATTCCGAGAGAGCCGAGCAACTTGCCCTGAAATCCTCTCCATTTGACGTCAAACCAATGATCGATCTTGACCAGATACAACTCCGTGGGCGACACGGTGTCAATAAGACGGTTCACGAAGGCTTCGACAATAGAGATAAAGTCGAGATCGTCGTCGGTCTCGTCCTCAATGCGAATCATCGGAACTGCTCCAGAAATCTCACATCGTTCTCGAACATATGCCGGATGTCGTCGATGTTGAATAGCATGGCGGCCATGCGTTCGAGGCCGAAGCCGAAAGCGAAGCCCGAATAGACCGTCGGGTCGACGCCGACTGCTTTCAGCACGTTCGGATGCACCATGCCCGAGCCGCCGAGCTCGATCCAGCCGGAGCCCTTACAGGGACGGCATCTGTTAGTGAGCGGTGAGCGGTCAGCAGTGAGCTGTTCAACTCCTTCATCGAAGTCACTACTGCTTACCGCTGACGGCTTACTGCTAACGGTCCCCGTGCCGTGGCAGACGAAGCACGAGAAATCGAATTCCGCCGATGGTTCGGTGAAAGGGAAGTACGACGGACGGAAACGGGTCACGGTGTCCTCGCCGAAGAGCCGTTTGAGCCATTCGGTGACCGTGCCTTTCAGGTGTGCCATCGTGATGCCTTTATCGACGCAGAGCCCCTCGATCTGGTGGAACATAGGGACGTGCGTCATGTCCGGCGTGTCGCGTCGGAAGACCTTGCCCGGGGCGATGATCCTGATCGGCACGCCGCGGCGTTCCATCGCTCGGATCTGGACGGTCGAGGTCTGCGACCGGAGCGCAAAGCCGTCGGTCGTGTAGAAAGTGTCCTGAGATTCGCGGGCCGGATGGTCAGGCGGAATATTCAGGGCGTCGAAATTGTAATAATCGGTTTCGATCTCGCGGTCGTCCTCGATCGCATAGCCCATCGAGACGAAAATTTCCTCTATCCTCTGCCGGAGGATGGTGATCCTGTCTCTTATACACATCTGACGCTGCCGACGAGTTCCGAA
>JAUCQE010000411.1 GCA_030372865.1 Pyrinomonadaceae bacterium | reverse complement strand
CTTATCACGACGAAACAGCTCGGAATGATCCGTGCTATATCACGCGAACGAGGGATCGATGCGGACGAAGAGTGCAACGCACTTATGCACTGCAAGATCAACGAACTCTCGCGTCGCGCGGCGTCATTCCTTATCGACCGGCTTCAGGAACATCCCCAAGCGGCATCAACAATGAAACGGGCAGGCTAACCTGCCCGTTGGTGTCCTCACCAAAAAGGGTTTTGAGCTGCGGCCGGCGTTACCTGCTAGTGACCAATAACCCGCCGGAGACTCCCGCTCCGCGGCTCAAGACTCTCCTCCAAACCCGTCCCAAATCTGTTTACAGCAATTTTTATAAATGATAAGCTTGCGGGCATTTCTGAGACGAACCGGGCGAAATGCAGGGTGAACACCCGCAAAAATCCACTCCTGGATCCGTCTCAACTTTAAAATCAGAGGAATTCAACCACCTATGAGCATCCATCCTCGGCTTGCGGCGATCGCTGGAAATTGGGACGGAACGAACCGTCTTCACCTGCCGTGGATGCCCGAACCCCTGCACGAGTCGCCCTCGACTGCACATATTCGAGAACGGGTCGGCGGCCAGTGCCTTGAGATCGAGTACACATGGGAATACAAAGGCAAGCAGAAAGAGGGGCTGCTTGTACTATGCGGTTCGCCAAAAGTTGAGACGGTTTCTGCGCTGTGGACCGATTCATGGCATTCCGCAAACGCTTTGATGATGTGCAGCGGAACGGTCGATGAGAACGGGCATGTGACGGTCCGCGGATCGTATTCGGTGCCGGACCACCCGGATTGGGGATGGCGGACCGACATCATACCAGGTGAAGATTCTTTCGAATATGTGATGTACAACGTCTCACCTGAGGGTGTCGAGGAACTCGCGGTTGAGACTGTCTTTTCGAGATCAGGTGGCTGAAAAAGTTGAGACGGCCAGATATTGATCGGGGCAAGGGCTACTATGCGGAAAGCCATTGCGTTAGCTTTTATATTCGCGACAGCATCCGCTGCGGTATCGCAGGCGGTTACTTCCAGGCCTGTCAGCGAAGACGTCAGGCTGATCTCTTCCTACATCGAGCTTATCGCCAAGGCATTCGTCTCACGTGACCCCGAACCATTCGAACGCTTGTACCTTAGTGAATTCGTCAGTGTCCGCGGAAGGCCCGTCTACAACGCCCGTGAGCAATTAGCCGCAATGGTCCGTTCGGACGCTCTCGCAAAACGCGCGAAAAAGCCTTTGGATTTTGAGACGGTCTCGTTTGAGAGCGACGATCCGACTATAAGGGTGATCGGGGACGTCGCGATCGTTAACTCGCTGAAGCGTAACGAATGGAAATACCGAGACAGCAAATGCCTGACGCAGTACCAATCAACCGACGTATGGGTCAGGACGGGCAGCGAATGGCGTCTCGCCGCCGGAGCCGCAAATACGATCCAATGCGATCCGATGCCCTGGCATCCGCCGCATCCGGCAGTCGCGTCGATTCCTGAAAAGACGACACCGCCCAACACCAATGACCCGGCAGAAAGCGAAATTGAGACGATGCTTCAGGACATAGCCAAAGCGTCCGAGACCGGCGACACGGCCGCGGCGCATGGCCGGCATTTTCTCACAGACTACGTGTTCATCAACGCAGAGGCGGTACGCGCCGATAATCCCAGCGACCTTATCGAGGCTATCCGCGCAGGTGCTCATCCGTCTCAGCGAACAACGATCGAAGATGAGGCGATCTTTGTTTACGGCGACGCGGCTGTGTATGTATTTGGTGCAAGGACACGCCCGAGGCCCGGAAGCATCGAGCGGGCGAAGACTGTTTACTATCTGACCGTACTCGTGCGTTCAGAGGGCCGATGGCGCTTCGCCGCCGCACACGCGGTCAAAAGTTGAGACGACCAAATGAAAAGCACGGCGTCGGCAGTCGTGCTTCCCTGCAAAAATGTAATTTCCGGTTAGTCGGCCCGCTTGCCGGTAAAGGCAAGAGCATCCGGGATCATAGGGGACGAGATCGTGCCCTCGATCATGTTGTCAGCTACCGAGCCGTTAATTATGAACTCGACATTTTGACCCTGCATTTCGGTCGCTGCAGTCGCGGAGATCCGGCTTCCGGAGATCGAACCCGAACTGATCTCACCATCGCCGAGCATCGTCTTTAGCTGGCCGGTCAGCGAACTTCCCTGCTGATCAAGGACAAGAGTGACCGAGACATTCTGGCCCATGAAATCGAGCGAAAGTTCCCATTCACCTCCGACCGATGCCGGCTCTGCCGTGTCGTCCTCGGCATACTCGGCAATATCCTTCTGATGGCCTTCCTTATCAAAGATCTCTATCGAATCCGCATACTCGCGTGCCTGATCGAGGATCTCCCGTGCGTCGCCGACGATCACGATAGCCGCTTCATCGGGACGAACGTACGCATTGGCGACCCGCTGGACATCTTCTGTAGTAACTGCCGCGACGTGCTCGCGATAGGTTTGCAGATAGTCATGCGGCAGGCCATAAAGCTCCTGGTTTACGATCAGGTTCGTCAACCCTTCCTGCGTTTCGGCGCGGATCGGGAACACACCAGTGAGGAAGTTTTTGGCATCGTCGAGTTCTTCGTCGGGAACGCGTTCGGTGCGGATGCGGTTCAGCTCAAAAAAGAACTCCTCGAGCGAATCGCCTGTCACGGCCGTTCTGACCTCGGCGGTCGCCTCGAAGTCGCCGGCGAGCCTTTTCACATCAAATCGGGTATACGCACCGTATGTGTAGCCCTTATCCTCACGCAGGTTCATAAAAACGCGGGACGACGCGCCAGCCCCGAGGACCTGGTTCATTACGAGCACCGGAAAATAGTCGGGATGATTTCGCGCAATCGCCAGGTTTGCGATCACGATATTCGACTGTGCGGAGCCCGGACGGTCAACGATAGTGAGCGAGCGGCCGCTTGCTTTCGGAATCTCGGCATAAGAATGCGAATGCCTGTCGCCCGGGTTCCAATCTCCAAATTGCTCCTCGATCTGCAAAAGCAATTCGTCCTTGCGGACATCGCCGACCGCGATAAATACGGCGTTATTCGGCAAAAACGTGCTCAGCCTCGCCCTGTCGAGAGCTTCGCGAGTTAGCTTTTCGATATCGGATGGAGCCGGTGCAGCGATGCCATAAGGATGCTTGCCATATAATCGGCGGCTAACCTGCTCGTTTGCCAAAAAGCCCGGCTGCGACCTGTTGAATTTGAGGCTCTCGATAGTATTGCGTTTGTAAAGATCGAGTTCGCCTTCCGGGAATGTCGGCGCAAATATGATCTCCGACATCATCTGAAGCATCTCGCTGCTGTACATCGTGAGTGCCGATCCGGAAATAACCGTGAAGTCGTCCGACGAACTCGCATGCAGCGAACCGCCAAGGCGTTCTATCTTTTCGGCGAGTTCTTTGCTGCTGTAGTTCTCGGTGCCCTCGGTCAACATCGCCGTCATCGCTGAGGTCAAGCCGATCAGGTCGTGCGGATCGTTTGCATCGCCGCTCAGGAAAGCCAGGCGCAAAGAAACAAGCGGCAGCCGCTCATCATCGAAAATTACAACCCGCAGTCCGTTCGAAAGTGTCGTACGAAACGCTTGCGGAATGTTGAAAGGTGCCGGATCCAGAGGAGCCGGCGGAATAGTTCTGTCAACTGCCATAAATTCCTTCAAATATCTAGCCCTTCCCTGCCGGAACAACATCGAGCAATGCCCGGTTATCGGTATTCAAATAATCGGAAACCGCTTTCCGGATATGCTCCGGACGGACAGCAAGCAGCTCATCAAGTTCGGAATTGATGAGGTTCGGGTCGCCATCATACAAAGCGTACTCAGCTATTTGCTGGGCACGCGACATCGATGATTGGCGGGTTCGGACCGCATCGTTCAAAAGCTGGTTCTGGAGCTTCATCATTTCATCCGACGTCGGCCCATGTGCCGCGATTGCCTCGATCTCGGACATTATCGTCGCCCGGATACGGCTGAGGTCCTGCTCCGGCTTTGGTATCGCACCGATGAAAATGCTTGACGGGCCGCGGCGTTCGTCGGTAAAGCCAAATAACTGCACGACCGACTCCTCGCCCTTGACGAGCTTTTGATAGAGCCGCGAGCTGTCGCCGTCATACAGCAATTTGCCGGCAAGGTAGAGTGCGTTGAACTCGGGCGTCCTGCGGGCCGGTATCTTCCAGCCGAGCAGAAACGCCGGCAGCGGAGCGTGCGGATCATTCCACTCGCGGTAATTCTCAGCAACCTCAGAAGGCTCGTCTACGTTTATCGCGGCCGGTTTCGGCTGCGACGGAATATCGCCGAAATATGTCTCGACCAATCCCTTGGCAGTTTCTATTTCAAACGAACCCGAAATGACGAGCACCGCGTTGTTCGGCGCGTAATATACACGGAAAAATTCCTGGACGTCCTCGACCGTCGCGTCGTCGAGGTCTTCCATCGAACCAATGGTGGAATGTGCATTGGCGAAATTCTTATAGATCATCGAACTGATCAGGTCGAAGATCTGCCCGTACGGCTGATTGTCATACCGCAGGCGCTTCTCCTCCTTCACAGCCTCACGCTGATTGTCGAGATTTTCCTGTGTGACGGCGAGGCTCCGCATACGGTCCGATTCAAGCCAGAGAGCCAAAGGCAGTTGGCTGGCCGGAACCGCTTCGAAGTAATTGGTACGCTCGCTGGAGGTCGTGCCGTTCATCGTACCGCCGGCCTTCATTATGTACTGGAAGTGTCCGGCTTTCGGTACGTTAGCGGATCCCTGGAACATCATATGCTCGAAGAGATGGGCGAACCCGGTGCGGCCTTCGCGTTCATTTCGCGACCCGACGTCGTAGTAAACAGCTAGCGCGACCACGGGCACCGCATCGTCCTGATTAAGCACGACCCGAAGGCCATTGCCAAGCGTATACTGTTCAATATGAAGAGGTTGAAGCTGGAACTGTAACGACATGGTTAATATATTACCAATCGGCCGAATACGTTGCCAGAGCCTTTTTGATTTATGCGGACGAGTTGGAGCACTAATCGCTCCATCGAAGAACGGGCGGCAAGGAGTTGAATGTAAGTTGAGAATGTCGTTAGAAGAGCGTTGCCCGGTGTTACTTCGCAAACTCAGGCGCTGAGGCCCCGGCCTTTTCGTTGGCGTTTTCTTGTGCGATAGCGTAAAGAGCGGACTTCACTTGAAACGGCGTCAAATTAGGGTGTTTTTCAAGCAGCAAAGCGATAATGCCGGAAATGTGAGGGCAGGCAAAACTGTTTCCTGTAAGGTTTCGGTGACCGCCGCCCGGCCAGGCGGTTCTGATGTTGACTCCCGGAGCAGTTAGCTCGATCACCTCGCCAAAACGAAAGCCAAATCGCAGCGGGTCAGTCTCGTCACTCTTGAAGACCGATATCAAAGAGGACGAAAAAACGCTCGGAAAGCTCGGCTGCGGCAGATTGTTCGCCGCGGCAACGACGATGCAGCCGGCCTGGTATGCACGATCCAAAAGGTCGTGAAGCGGCGAAAAAAACTGCGGCTTTGTCGTTCCAAGACTGAGATTGATCACTCTGAAGCGGTTCTTGATCGCAAATTCCAAACCCGCCAGAAACGCATGCCCATCGCCGAGACCGCCCGCACCAAGGACCTTGATACTGTAGATATCCGCGTCCGGGGCAACCTTTGCAAGAATACCCGCGCATGCGGTCCCATGACCGGCGGAATCGCCCTTCTCTGATGGGTCGAAGAGGATGCGCTTATTATCGACTCGTGCCTCGAACGACCCCTTGACCCTACCGGCAAGATCCGGATGATCCGTATCAACGCCGCTGTCGATGACCGCAATACTGACGCCCTTACCGGTGGCCAGGCGCCACTCATCGTCCAACTGAAATACAGTCGTCAACGACGATACTCGGTTCGATTCGTAGCCGGTAACCGTGGTCATAACTCGACAGGCCGAGAAATCAGGTATTGCTCCAAAAGGGTTTAGAACTTATTCCAATTAAATCTAGTAGCCAATGTAGCCGGTATCATCCAACGTCTTGGCATACCGGTGCAGTGATTCGAGGACCTCGCGGCACATAGCACGTTCCGCTTCGCCTCTCGAGCTTATGTCCCGAAGTAAAACTGCGAGGTACATTGTTTCCTTGTGTTCCGCGGACTCGCGAAGGTCTCCAAGCCA
>JAUCQE010000410.1 GCA_030372865.1 Pyrinomonadaceae bacterium | reverse complement strand
CCCCCCCCCCCCCCCCCTCTTCGTGTCTCTGCAGTCCTTCATTACCAACGGAGGACTTCAGCGATCTATGATGCGTATAACGATAATCGGCGGCGGGGCGAGCGGAACGCTTCTCGCCATCAATCTCATTCGAAACAGCGGCGGCGAACCGATCGAGGTGAACATGATCGAAAGTCGCCAGAACACCGGACGCGGCGTCGCGTATTCGACCGGCCATGACCGGCACCTGCTGAATGTCCCGGCCGGAAAGATGTCGGCGTTTCCCGATGAACCGGGTCACTTCTTCGAATGGCTCAAGGCGAAAGGCCACAACTTTAACGAATCTGATTTTGTACCGAGAAAGCTCTACGGTGATTATCTTTCAGAACTTCTGCACGAAACGGCTGAAAACCACGGGGCCTTCGCCAAATTCAACCTTATCGCTGATGAGGCCGTTGACATCATTCCGGACCGCACGACTGCTGAAGTAGTACTTCGGTCCGGCAACCGCATCGCCTCGGACCGCGTGGTCCTCGCGTTCGGCAATGCCGCTCCGCCGCATCCCAGCGTGCCGGATCTTTCGTTCACGTCCTCGCCAAAGTATGTTCGCGATGTTTGGAACGCGTCGGCATACGGCAATATCACTCCCGACGATAACGTCCTGATCATCGGCACCGGGCTTTCGATGATCGACACGGCGATCCGGCTGCATTCAGCCGGTCACCGAGGGTCGATTATGGCGATCTCGACGCGCGGAATGCTTCCTCAGGTACACGAACTCGGACACACATATCCCGATCTCACCAGCGAACTCGCGGGCCTCACGCGCATCACCGATATGCTGAAGACCGTTCGCCGTCACATTCGCTTGGCCGATTCTAACGGCGGAAACTGGCGCGGCGTGATAGATTCGCTCCGGCCCGTGACCCAGCAGCTCTGGCGGCAGCTTCCTGATGCGGAGAAGCGGTACTTTATGCAGCACCTGAGCCGCTACTGGAACTCCGCGCGGCACCGCATGCCGCCCGCCGCAGCGGACACCATCGCCGGCATGATCGACCGCGGCGAACTTCGTATAACCAAAGGCCGGCTTAAGGAAATTCGGGAGTCTGAAGGGCGTTTCACGATCTACGTGTCACTGCTCGGCCGCATGGAGAGCATTCACGCGGATGCGATTTTGAACTGCATCGCCGCCGAAGCAAACTTTGCCCGCCACGAAAGCACACTGGTACAAAACCTGATTGCCGCCGGCGTAATTCGCTGCGACGGCCTGGCTCTCGGCCTTGACGCTTTGCCTAATGGCGCCATTATTGGTAAAACTGGAGAACGCTCCCAAGTCATTTTTACGCTCGGCACTGCTCTGAAAGGGATTCTGTGGGAAACCACTGCCATCCCCGAGATCAGAATGCAGGCCGGCCGTTTGGCTACGGAGCTTCTTTCTCAAACGACCGCACAATGACGGATTCTTTTTGCAAGCGGCTTGTTGATTCGTTCGAGTCCCGGCGTGACCGGGTTTCGATGCGTATCGTTGGCGACGATTCGGAGGTATACACCTTCGGCGACACGCTCGACCAGGTGCGGTCGATCGCCTATCGCATCGAGCAGGAGGGCGTCGGTTTCGGTGACCGTGTTGTGTTGATCGGCGAGAACCACCCGTGCTGGGCGATCGCATATCTGGCTATCATTTATCGCGGTGCCGTTTGCGTCCCGCTCGACCCGCATGGCGAGATCGAGACCATAACGAATTTCCTCGAAAACTCCGAGGCGAAGCTAGCCTTTATCGGACCTGACCAGACCGACAAGTTCAAAAAGATCGAAGAAAAGCTAGGCCGCCACGTTCCCGCCGTCGTTTGGAAAGGCGAGGCCAGCAACGGGTTCCAGCCGTTCTCCGAATGGGCCGCGACCGACTATCCGGACAGCTATGCGAAAGCGATCCCGCCGGCCGCCGGCGATGACATCGCACTGCTTATTTACACGAGCGGAACGACCGGAACGCCGAAAGGCGTCCCGCTTACGCACGGAAACATCATCGCTGAACTCGACGGCATCAACGACGTCCTGCAGCTTAGCGAGAAAGAAAAGATACTCAGCCTCCTGCCGCTTTTCCACGCGTATCTTCAGATCGTGAATCTCTGGGTCGCGACCACCTATGGCTGCGAGACCGGTTACCTGAAAGAACTCTCGCCCGCCGAACTCGGCACTGCGATGAAGGAGTTCAAGCCCACGATCCTCACGACCGTTCCGCGGCTCTGGTACCTCTTTCACAAGAAGATATTCGACGCCGTCGAGGCAAAGCCCGCGGCGGTACAGACCGTCTTCAGGTCGATGCTCGCCATCAACGGCGTGCTCCGCGACACGGTCGGCGTCAATCTCGGCCCGAAGCTCTTCGGCCAGGTCCATGAGTCATTCGGCGGACACCTTCATCTTGCGATCTCAGCAGGCTCGCGTTTCGACGAAGACGTCGCGATCGACTTCCACAAGCTCGGCTTCACTATCCTTCAGGGCTACGGCCTCACCGAAACCAGCGGTGCCGCGACCGCGACATTTGTGAACGACAACCGCGTCGGCTCGGTTGGAAAGGCGATGAAGGGCTCCGAGGTAAAGATCGATAACCCAGATAAAGACGGCGTGGGCGAGGTGCTCATCCGCGGCAAGATGGTCTTCAGCGGTTACTACCGCAACCCGGCCGCGACTGCCGACGCCTTTACCGAAGACGGCTGGTTCCGCTCCGGCGACCTTGGCAGATTCGACAAGGACGGCCATCTCTTTATCGTGGGCAGGGCCAAGGACGTCATCGTTCTGCCGTCGGGCAAGAACGTGCACCCAGAAGACCTTGAGGTCCATTATCTGAAAGCTCCCGAGGTCGAAGAGCTTGCCATCCTCGGCGTTGCGGACGAAAAAGAGGCACGTGCCGGTGCGGAAAAGCTCGTCGCCGTCGTCGTCCCGGATTTTGAATACTTAAAGATCAACAAGATCGCCAACTCGAAAGAAGCTGTCCGCTACGCCCTGGATAACCTTGGCCGCGAGCTTCCCGAGTACCAGCGAGTCCGCGAGTACATAGTCCGTGCCGAACCGCTGCCCCGAACCGCAACACGCAAGATAAAGCGGTTTGCCCTAAAGAAGGAGATCGAAAGCGGCGAGGCCGCGACCGGGCTTCCGGAAAAGCGCGCGTGGGATCTCACTCCCGAAGCAAAGGCCGCACTTGATTCAAACGTCGCACGATCGGTAGTCGCGGTTATTCGCCAGAACAAAGCGGAGTCCGAAGCGATCCATCCCGATATGAATCTCGAGATCGATCTCGGCCTCGATTCCCTCTCGCGTGCAGAGGTCTTTGCCGCACTTGAGCAGGCTTTCTCGACCGAGTTCACCGCGGACGAAGCCGCATCGGCGTTGACCGTTAGAAACGTGATCGATCTCGTTTCCGCAACGCCCGCCGGTAAGAAAGCACTAGAGGACGACCACGCGATCGCCACAGACCTGAATTGGTCAAAGATCATCAAAGACGCCGACGAAGACATCCCCGAGGTCAAACGCGTGCTTCGCAGCACGTGGGCATGGGAGGCATTCGCCTACACGGTTTTCCGTCTCTTCAATCTTTTCTGCCGCGTCTTCATGCTGCTCGAGGTTGACGGCCGCGATCGGCTCAAGAAACTGAACGCGCCGTTCCTCATCTGCCCGAACCACCAGAGTTTTCTCGACCCGTTCGTACTCTGCTCGAACTATCCTTTCGACGTGTTCCGCAAGACCTTTCACGTCGGGGCGAGCATGTTCTTCAAGGGCCGGATAATGGGCTTTGTCGCCAGCATGGTCAAGGTCGTCCCGGTCGACCCTGACACACAGCTGATGCGAGCGATGAAAGCCGGTGCGATCGGCCTCAAGAGAGGCAAGATCCTTAACATCTATCCCGAAGGCGAACGTGCCTTTGACGGAGACCTGCACGATTTCAAAAAAGGTGCGGCCATCCTCGCAACTGAGCTCGATGTGCCGATCGTCCCGGTCGCGCTCGACGGGCTTCACAAGGTCTGGGCAAGGCAGTCGTGGAAGATCCGCCCGGCGAAGGTAAAGATACGCATCGGCGAGCCGTTCTATACGCGTGACATACTCGCCGGCGGGCCTGAATCGACCGAGCTCGCGACCTCTGATGCCGCATACGAAAAGGTAACCGAACACCTCAAGGCAACGATCGCATCGATGATCGACGATATGCGAAAGTAGCCCGTCCCTGCAGGATTGTTTTTACCGCCGCGATTCGCGACAATATTGCCATAACACTTCCCTTTTTCAACTAAAGGAGGATCTATGCGCTCACGCACCATCGCACTCTTGCTGATCGTTGCCTATGCCGCCTTGGCCGCGCTTGCCCAGACGCCGCAGCAGGCTCAAACCGAACTCGCCGCATACATCAAAGCAAATTATACAAAACGCGAGGTCCAAATACCTGTCCGCGATGGTGTAAAGCTGTTCACGTCGATCTACGAGCCGAAAGACAAGTCAAAGAAATATCCGATCCTCCTGAACCGGACGCCGTACACGGTCGCACCGTACGGGCCTGAGAATTTCCGTGCGACGCTTGGGCCCAATCCGCTGTTCGCCCGCGAAGGTTACATCTTCGTCTATCAGGACGTTCGCGGCCGCTGGATGAGCGAGGGCGACTTCGTTGACGTCCGTCCGGACATCGCGAACACAAAACCGACCGACATTGACGAATCGACCGACACCTACGACACGATCGAATGGCT
>JAUCQE010000409.1 GCA_030372865.1 Pyrinomonadaceae bacterium | reverse complement strand
CTCGTGCTCGAGCGTTCGGAAGAGTTGGAACGCATCCAGAATAAGGGATAAGGATCGAACGGCAGGCGGGTCGTCCGCTCTGCTGGAGATAATCAAAGATGCAACCGAGTTTAGAAACATACCTGGCACTTTCCGGCATTCTTTTTACGATTGGAGCCGTTGGCGTCATTTACAAGCGAAACGCGATCGGCATGTTCATGTGCATCGAGTTGATGCTGAATGCCGTAAACCTGACGTTCGTCGCGTTCTCTCGTTACTACGCCGATGTTACGGGCCAGTTGTTCGTTTTCATGGTCATGGCTGTTGCCGCGTGCGAAGCGGCCGTCGGCCTCGGGATCATCATCGCCTTCTTCCGTAACCGAATCTCGGTTGACGTTGACGATGCGAGCATTTTGAAGAGCTAAATCAAATGCCGGCAAAGATTCGCCGCGCAATGCCGGGCGACGAGAATGCGATCGCCCGATTTGCAGTCAGGCTCGTTGAGCAACACGTCGGATATGACGCAGAGCGGTTTTCGCTCTTTGCAACAGTAGAAGGCGGCGAAGATTTCTATCGAAGCCGTATCTCGGCAAGCGAAAGCGTGATCATGGTCGTGGAATCAGACGAGGAGATCGTTGGTTTTGCGTATGTTGAGTCTGATTCGTTGAACTACGCCGAGATGCTCCGCAACGGAGCATGGCTCCACGATATTTATATTTCGGAAGTTCATCGCTCGAGGGGATTAGGCGAGAGCCTGCTAGCCGCAGCGATCGATGCCGCCAAAGAACTCGGAGCCGAGAAGCTGTTGCTGAGCGTAGCTGCAAAGAATGCCATCGGGCAGAAATTATTCGGACGTGCCGGTTTTCGTCCAACAATGATCGAAATGACCTTGAACCTGGTCGACAGTTTGTAATGATCGAGAACAATTTACTGAGCGTAATCATTTTCGCACCTCTCGCCGGGGCCGTTATCAACTGGCTTATCGGCGGCCGCCTCCGCAATGAGATGTTCAGCGGCCTGGTGGCGTGCGGGTCGATCGCAGTGTCCTGTCTTGCGGCGTTTTATCTCGCCTTTATTGCAGATGGCGGTGCGATGTTCAGCGAAAAGCCGATCCTTGACCACATCTGGACATGGATCAACGTAGGAGGATTTCGCGCGGATTTCGCTCTCGGAATGGACCCGCTTTCGGCGGTTTATGCGTGTTTCATCACATTCGTCGGCCTCCTGATCCATATATTCGCTACCGGCTATATGCATGGCGACAATGGGTTCTATCGCTTTTTTGCGTACCTGAACCTATTTATGTTCGCGATGCTCACGCTCGTGCTTGCGGACAATTACCTGCTGATGTTCGTTGGTTGGGAAGGTGTCGGGCTGTGTTCTTACCTCTTGATCGGTTATTACATCAAGCGGAATGAGGCACGCGAAGCCGCAAAGAAGGCCTTTGTAATGAACCGTATCGGCGACTGGGGCGTGTTGATGGGAATGTTCCTGATCTTCACGCTGACTGGTTCGATCTCGTTCTACGACAAGGTCGTAGGCGGAGAACAGGTTCAGAGCGTTTTCACGGTTGTGCTCGAAAACATGTCGGTCGATCCCTTCACATGGGGAGCGATAGCAGCGGGCGGCCTGACTTCCGTCGGCGTGCTCTTTTTCATTGGAGCGACCGGTAAGTCGGCCCAAATTCCGCTGCTTACGTGGCTTCCGGACGCGATGGCGGGCCCGACCCCTGTTTCGGCACTTATCCACGCTGCTACGATGGTTACGGCCGGTGTTTACCTCGTGGTACGGTCAAACGCGATCTACCAGCTTGCACCGACCGCAATGTGGATCATCGCGGTGATCGGTGCGGCGACAGCACTTTTCGCGGCCACTATCGCGATTGCCCAAAACGACATCAAAAAGGTCCTTGCATATTCCACCGTCTCGCAGCTCGGCTTTATGTTCCTTGCCGCTGGTGTCGGAGCATTTATTGTCGCGATCTTCCATGTGATGACGCATGCGTTCTTTAAGGCGCTGCTCTTCCTCGGGTCCGGATCCGTAATTCACGGAATGCACCACGAGCAGGACATGAGGAAGATGGGCAATCTGAAGAAGTACATGCCGATCACGTTCTTCACGATGGCAACGGGATGGTTGGCGATCGCAGGTATTCCGATCTTTTCGGGTTTTTTCTCAAAGGACGAGATCCTTTACAAGACATTCGCCGCTGACAGGTATTTTCCGGCAGGTTCGTTCCCGGGCAACGAGATCCTTTGGTTTGTTGCGGTCGGTACCGCGATCCTTACGGCGATCTACATGACGCGCATGATGGTGATGACCTTTTGGGGGACTGAGAGGTTCCATGAGGCTCTTCCCGATGCAGATCACCCTGCAGATACCGCTCATGCTGAAGAGAACGCATTTGCGGCCGGCGATTCTCACGACGACCATGACGACGATGACGATCATCACCATGCGCTGCCGCATGACTTTAAGCCGCATGAATCGCCGTGGGTGATGACGGTTCCGCTTATCATTCTTGCTTTTTTGTCGACGGTAGGCGGTCTTGTTGGTGTCCCGTATGCGATGAGTTCGATCGTTGGCATCAAGGATGCGAACAAGTTTGAACACGTGCTTGAGCCTGTAATTGCGGAAACGAAAATGGAGACGGCGGTCGCGGCCCGCGAGGCGGCGAAAGCTCACGAACCTGAAGTCGTACAGAAAGAACGGCTTTTAGCGCTTTTGTCCGTCGTGCTCGCTGGAATCGGGATCGCGATCGGTTGGTTCGTATTCCGCGGAAACCCGCTGCGTAAGATGCCGACAATTCTTGAACGGAAGTGGAAGCTCGACGAGTTTTATAACGGCTTTATTGTCGACCCTATCACGCGGCTCTCAACAAACACGCTTTGGAAAGGCTTCGACGTGGGTGTGATTGACGGCATTGTGAACGGTGTCGGCAGTTTTGTCCGCGGTCTCGGAACAGCCGTTCGTGGCATTCAGGTCGGGTTTGTCCGCAGTTATGCAGCAGTGATCATCTTCGGAGCCCTTGTTGTCGTCGCCTATTTCATTTATTTCGGAATGCGGCTGATATAGGTCGTTCCAGACAGTATCGCGGCGTCTTTAGACGCCGGGTAGTGGGCGGTGACCGCCGAAAAAGTAGCGGGTCACCCCATCATGATTTTTTCGCGATCTTTGTTCTGGTCGCTGCTCCGGATCGTTCGTAGAGCGGAGCTCAACAAATATGGATTTCATCAACGAAAACCTTTTGACCATCCTGATCCTTCTGCCGGTCGTAGGGGCGATCGGCCTGATCGGTCATCAGATGTTCTGGAAGCAGGAAAGCCACCTCAAGTGGGCCACGCTGGCAGTAACAGCAGTCGTCTTTTTGCTATCGCTATTGCTTCTCGGTGATAAGGCGATGTCGGCAAATGGCTTTTATTTTGAAAAGAACTTTGTCTGGATCGAGGCGATCAACACTAATTATCATGTCGGCGTCGACGGCCTCAGCCTTTGGCTCGTGATCCTGACGACGTTCATCATGCCGATTGCCGTGATCTCTACCTGGCATGCTGTGGAAAAACGCCCGACGGCGTTCTACGTTTTCCTGCTTTTGCTGGAAAGCGCGATGCTTGGTGTTTTCGTATCACTGGATCTTTTGGTTTTCTACCTGTTCTTTGAGGCATCTCTTGTCCCGATGTTTTTCCTTATCGGTATCTGGGGCGGAGCGAACAGGGTATACGCCGCTGTTAAGTTCTTCATATTCACCGCCTTCGGCAGTTTGTTAATGCTTGCAGCGATAATCGGGCTGTATTACGTTCACGCGGACGCGACTGGCCTGGGAACTTTTGATTACGTCACCTTGATGAACACCATCAAGCTGGGCCAGCTGAGTTTTACCAGCGAATTGGCTACCGCTGGGACGTTGATGTTCCTGGCTTTCGCTCTCGCGTTCTCGATAAAAGTCCCGCTTTTCCCATTCCACACCTGGCTGCCTGACGCACACACCGAAGCCCCGACGGCCGGTTCAGTTATTCTTGCCGCAGTTCTCCTGAAAATGGGAACCTATGGCCTGATGCGGTTTTGCTTCACTATCTTTCCGGAGCAGAGCCGTGAATTCGCTTGGATATTCATCATCCTTGCAATCGTAGGCATCATTTACGGTGCTCTCGTCGCGATGGTCCAGCCGGACGTAAAAAGGCTTGTCGCCTACTCCTCGGTCGCGCACATGGGCTTTGTCATCCTCGGCATGTTTTCGTTCACCGAATGGGGAATGCAGGGTGCCGTATACCAGATGCTGAACCACGGCGTTTCAACCGGGGCATTGTTCCTCTTGGTCGGTTTCATCTATGAGCGTCGGCACACCCGAGCCATCAGCGATTTCGGCGGGCTTGCGAACGTAATGCCGATCTACGCGACATTGTTCGTTATTACAGCGATGTCGTCTGTCGGCCTTCCCTTCCTTAATGGGTTCGTGGGCGAATTCATGATCATGCTGGGAATGTGGAAGTCAACGATACTTTCGGTCACAGCGACCGCTAACTGGAACTACATCGCTACGATGTTTGCAGGTACAGGCGTCATTTTTGCCGCCGTTTACCTTTTGTGGATGATCCAGCGAGTGTTCTTTGGAAAGGTTACGAAAGACGAAAATCGCACGCTTAAGGACCTTTCTTACCGCGAGATCGGGTTAATGCTGCCGCTTCTTTTCCTGATGGTTTATATGGGTGTTTATCCTAAGCCCTTCCTCGATCGCTCGCGAGACGCGGTTGTTACCATACAGGAAAAGGTCTTGCATCGTTCGGGTGGAACGATCGCACACGGAACGGAAGGTAAACATTAATGGTCGCCGGCCGCAACCGGCCGCAGGTTCTCGTCGGCATATAGCGGCGATTGCCTGCACAAGAATCTTTTATGCAGTTGGTTGATCCAAACGTAAATATATCGATCGTCCTTCCGGAGATGGTCGTAGCTTTTGCCGGCATCGTCGTGATGCTCTACGACTCGTTCTTTCCGAAGCAGCGTGGCGTCACAACAGTGATCTCGCTAATCGGATTGGCGATTGCCGGCGTTCTCCTGGCCATGATGTGGAACGCCTCGATCAGCGTACCGGCTTCGGCGTGGGGCGGAATGATCGTGCACGACAATCTGCGTCTAAGCTTTTCGTTCGTGTTCTTGCTCGTAAGTGCCATGACGATCTTAACGTCGTCGATATGGGTCGAACGCGAAGACGTCCCGGCGGGCGAGTATCACGCACTGCTGCTGTTTGCTACCTTCGGGATGATGTTGATGGCCTCCGGTAATGACATGGTCATTATCTTCCTTGGCCTGGAGACGCTGTCGATAGCAACGTACGTAATGGCCGGGCTGCGTAAATCGGACCTGAAGTCGAACGAATCGGCGATGAAATATTTCATCCTCGGCTCGCTTGCGTCTGCGTTTCTGCTTTACGGAATGGCATTGATATACGGTGCGACAGGTTCAACGAATATTACTGAGATCGCCGGGAAACTCGCTGATCCAAACTTCCCGGCTCTGTTGCTCGTTGGCGGAGCGATGCTGCTCGTCGGCTTCGGTTTTAAGATCGCAGCGGCCCCCTTTCATGTGTGGACCCCGGACGTGTATGAAGGTGCCCCGGCACCGATCACCGGCTTTATGGCTACCGGCCCGAAGGCAGCCGCGTTTGCGTCCTTTATCCGTGTTTTCGTGATCGGTTTCCCGCTCTTCACTGGCGTTCAGGCTTCCGGGTATCTGCACCAGTCGTGGATATCCGCACTGGCCATCATTGCGATTATCACGATGTTTGTGGGCAACGTAGCGGCCGTAATGCAGAATAACGTCAAGCGAATGCTCGCGTATTCATCGATCGCACATGCGGGCTACGCACTTGTCGGGTTTGTCGGAGCCGGTTTGGCTACAAACGCTGCTGCCCGCGATGCCGCGATCGCTGCCGTCGCCTTTTACATGCTGACTTACGCTGTAACAAATCTCGGTGCGTTCGCAATAATCACCTTGCTCGGGCAGAAGAACGATCGGCGGACCGAGTTTGAAGACTTCAACGGTATCGGGTTCAAGTCGCCGGTACTCTCATTCACGCTCTCGCTGTTTATGCTCAGCCTCCTCGGGCTTCCCTTGACCGGTGGATTTATCGGTAAAGTACTGGTCTTCCGTCCGGCCCTCGAAGCGGGGAATATTCTATTGACGATCACTGTGGTTGCGGCTGTTCTGAACACTGCGATCTCGGCTTATTACTATCTTCGGATTATCGTCGTGATGTTCTTCAAAGAACGTACTACCGAATGGGTCGAGCCGAAGCTTTCGCCGTCCTTTGCAGCCGTTTTGTTTATCACCGTATTGGGCGTTTTCTACTTTGGCATTTTTGGCAACAGCGTGATCCAGAAGTTTGCCCAGAGCCCCGCCGCGGTAAAGGCGCAATTGCGGTAAGGGGAATGTTTGAAAAGGTCGACGTAGAAAACTGGGCCAGAAGGGACACTTTTCATTTCTTTCGTCACTTTGAAGACCCTTTCTTTAACATTACGTCTAATGTTGACGTAACTCGTTTATTTTCGCTCTGCAAGAAGGAGAACCTTTCGTTCTCGCTCGCAGGGCTTTTTGCTTCTCAGCAGACGCTCAACTCTATCCCGGAGTTCCGCCTCCGCTTTCTAGACGGCGATGTTGTAAGGTTTCGGGAGGTGCACGCAACGCAGACGATTTTGAACGACGATGAGACCTTCTCATTCTGCTATTTTGAGAACGCCGACGATTTACGGACGTATGATCGTCGCGGTCGCGAGTCGCGGGAGAAATACTTGGAACTGAAGTCCTTCGACGTAGAGGCCGATCGGATAGATCTTGTGTATTACTCTGTGATCCCTTGGATCTCTTTTACCAGTTTCAAACACGCTTCTCGGCAGGATCGAACACAATCAGTTCCGCGTATCGTCTTTGGCAGAGTTTTCGAGGACGCAGCCGCCAAAAGGATGCCCGTTTCCGTCGAAGTGCATCACGCCTTGATGGACGGTGTGCACGTCGGTAAATACTTTAACGGCTTACAAGATCGTGTTAACTCGCCGGTTTGAGACCCGATACTAAGCACCAATTCCAGACATCCCGCATGGATCTAATTACACAGGTACGGAAAACTCTTGGCAGTGAGTGGATATCCACGGTCTATGAATCGGACGTACGCCCGCTTCGTACTCGGTCGTTTGACCTCGCGATCCCTCAACGCGAGAACCGGCCCGTCGTCCTGCACACGCTTCTGGGTGTCGAACTCAAGGTCGGCCGGGTCCGCATTTCGTGTCCGGACCTAGGGACGGCCCGATATCTCGCGGTTTTTGCGGCTCTTGGCTGCACTAAGGTCGCCGTCCCTTACGACATTACACAAGTGCCGGTACTTTCCGATCGCCTCGAGCGCGCTTGGTCACGGACATTTGAAGAATTGGAGCGAGTCGGCCGGGATATTCCGCCGCAGTCGCTCGGGAAAATGCGGGCACGGATCGTCCGAGAGCTAAGGAACGAAATCGCTGCGATCGGTGCCGGCGAACGTATGCCATTGTTCAACACTTCGACCAGACAAAGGGATAACTGATATAATCATCTCATTATTGTGACCGTAGTATTGCGGTTTCATTAAGTTTTTCGTATTTTCTACGGTTATATGTTTGACGCGGCAGTAAAATCAAAGGTCAACGAGACGCTCCCCTTTCCATACAATAAAAGGGCTTTCTGTCTGTACGAGCCGATCGAGAAGACCATCTCGCACGCCAGGGTGCTGATCGTCAACAGCCTTCTTCGCTACGAATCGGACCTTTCGGACCTTGCTCGTATGGAGTGGGCAGACAGTATCGATTCAAGGCTAAAATTCGAGCGAAAAGTATCAGGCATGGCCTGCGATAACATTGCCCAAAACGTTAACCGTCTGGTCCGGCAGCCGCGGACAATGACGGTACATCTTTCTGAGGTCAGTCAGGCGGTTGAGGATTTCAAGCCGGACGCGATCGTACTAAGCGGCACCTATAGCGATTTCGATTATTACAATCCGGAATCTCTGGATGCCTTCGAACGCTTCATTAAGACGACAAAAATACCGGTGCTTGCCATATGCGGCTCTCATCAACTCGTCGGCGTCTCATTCGGTGCAGAACTAAAAACTCTCGATGGGCTGGAGCTATCTGAAAAACGTACCGGGAGACTTAACGAATATCAATACAGATTCGTTAAGATCGTCGACAAGGACGACCCGATCTTTGCCGGGATCGAGGACACGACGTCAGGCCAATGGCAGGACTATACTAAAGAAGATGACATCCTGCGCGTATGGCAGAATCACGGAGTCCAGGTCGACGGGGTACCCGAGGGCTTTAAGCTCCTTGCGACTTCATATCTTTGTAAGAACCAAATGATGGTCAAGCGGTCGGAAGGTCAGATGATCTACTGCGTCCAGTTTCATCTCGAGAAATCGTTCGAGGATTGGTCAAAGAACCCAACTCGTTGGGAGCATCCGAATGAATCGCGTGATGGGCGAATTCTGTTTGAGAACTTTCTCCAGCTTGCACACGTCCACAATGGACGTTAGTCTTTTGTGACACAAGAAAAAGCCGCCATGACGTTTACGTCTTGGCGGCTTTTCAAGTTTCAGACGTTAACTATTTCTCAGCTACGCCGAGCACGAAATTACTTACTGCGACAAGGCCGTTTTGTACGCTTCTGGAGTTATACATGATCTCGGAGTTACCGCCGCCCGAAAGGTCATATTGAGGAGCGAGGAAGCGGTCCGTCTCCAGAGGAGGAATGTTATCGGCCATGTAGCTCGCGGAATAGGGCGAGACGACCATATTTCCCTGGATAGTCCCGGTGCCGCCGCCGCTGCGTGTCACACCGCCCGCCCCGGTAACGATTATCATCCCGTTGAAGTTGAAGTTGCCTCTCAAGGTAAGGGTACCGGTCACGACCATTATTCCTCCCCCGTTTCCGCTTAATTCGCAGTCGCCATCGCAAAACGTAATTCCCATTCCGGTCGTATTGTCGCCAAACGTGGTCGGCTGTGTACCTGTCGGAAAATAGCGGCTTGATGCATTAGCGATACTGTAGAGTCCGCGTAATGTCGCATCCAAGGCAAGCGGGGTCGATAACCAGTGCGGGACCTCCTCAGAAATGTCCGAAGGAGCACCAATAACAGTACCATTGAATGGGAACGGGGGCTCGCCGTCCACGGAGTCCATCACGACCTCAAGGTTCCCCGTATTAACAGTTCCGATCGGCGGTATGATGTCCGTCGACTCCGCGTCCACGCCTGAGTAGACCGTTACGGCGGAAGAGCCAGGGTTAAACGTAAAACGTCCACCCGTGGTATCGACGTCTGGCCCCACAAGTGTTAGGGTCGCAGGTGCAGTCAGGCCGTCGAAGAAATCCTTCTGGATGATCGCCTCGAGCTGTTTTGTTGACCCACGCGGGCCGAAGCCGGTTGAGCGGATCAGGAGGCGTGTCGGTTCGGGGGCGGTTAGCGTGCCTACTATCACGTTTGCTCCGGTGCTCATCTGGGCCTCGTATCCCCATCGCTGAGGCGGGCCAAGGATCTGCACGTTCTGCGGACTTCCCCACGGGAACCCGAGCGTGATCTGGCTGCCCATCAGTGTGTACGTCTGAGCATCAAAGATTATTCGAGGAGCTGAGGTTGGTGAGGTGTTGGTCTGAATGTAACCGCGCATCACTCGCACCGCCGGGTATGGCTGCGTCATGCGCACAACTATCTCAAATCGGTTGAAAGCAGGAATGGAAGCGCCGGTTCCCGTAATCGTAACGAGAAAACGCCCGAACTCGGTCGTGACGACGCCAGAACTCACGTCGAGGTTAGTCGCCGAGAATGGCTGGTATTCGATCACGACCGTGTTTGCACCGCTGCCGTAAGTCTTTCGGGTGTTGACACCGTCGTCGTGTTCAAAGATCCGGCCCGTTGTGTGATACGTGACACGGCTGCCTGTATTATCAGGATCAGAGATCTGGAGGGAATAGGCATGGCCCGTCATTGGAATATAGGATTCGCTGCCGAGCGTTACCCTATCGTTGAAGGCGTCGCTGTACTTTATCCATCGTGACAACCTCGGTACAGTGCTGGCGTCATCCTCTTCGTTAGAAGTCTCCAGTTTCAATGCCTTCACAAAATCTATCCGGTTCGCTTTGTCGGTAGCCGGCTTTGTGGGATCGATCCGTTCATCGTCAGGCAGAATTACGTTGTCGCGAAGTATATGGACGGCCTGCTGTATTCCACTTTCAGCGGCATTATAAGCCTGCTGTTCCGCGGTCGCATCCGTTACGTTCATCGTATTCGTGGACGCTTCGAGTAGCAGCCCCGCACATCCGACGAGCAGCAAAAATGTGATAAGCAGCGCCATTACAAGCGCCGCCCCTCTTTCATCGCTGTTCCCTATTTCAAGATTCGTGTGCTTCTCATTCATACTTCATCTCCAGGCAAAGCAATCGATCAATACTGACGCAGCATATAGTTCGAATTTCTCAGAGTTACCTCTGAAGTGAAAGAAACGATGTCACCGTCGGGCTGTCCGACAACCGGATCCATTTGAACGGTGACGTTGATCCGGACACGTCCGGTATCTGGTGTAGGTACGCTTAGCGGACCGACAGGAGTCGAACTGCTCGCAACGTAATCGAAGTACTCGAACGTTACATTGGAAATGCCGTTAACGACCACCGAAGTTTGCGGGATATCGTTCGGATCGTAGCGGACTATCGATTCCGTGGCAGCGTCGAAAAAGTAGGTGACATCCTCGCCCGGATCATTCGTTCGGAGCACCACCGGATCGTCCTGCGGTCCCGTGTTCGTCAGATTTGCTCGAAAGTGGATCTGGTTGGAACCTGAGTCGTCGTAGACGAGCCCGTTGTTTGCGATCCGAGTGACCGAGTTGTCGTAGATGCCGTAGCCAGCATTGGCGATCTCACGCGAAAGTATGTTAAGCGCCGCTTGCGCAGAGGTGAGTGCGTCGGTTTTGCGGCTTTCACGAGCACGCACCGACGTCGACCTTGAAAGCATCGTTGATACTATCGCGAGCAGTGAAAGCAGGATTACCATCGCTACCATCAATTCGATCAGCGAGAAACCGGTTTGGCCCTTTCGTTTTCCTAATTTCATAACGATTAATTCGAGCGGACTCGCCGCATTACGATGGTTGCAGGGATTGCAGTCTGCCATCCGGGACTAGGGTTTTCGAGACGGACGAGTATTTCGACCTCTTTCAATGTCGGGTCGGGAACGTCAGCTTCCGTCTGAATGCCGGCGGCAGCCGGATCGTTGTCTACCTGAACTCGAACACTAAAAACACCGCCATTCGGCGAAGTAACGGTTCGCGTCGACTGAATTCCGCCGCGCAGCCCATCGTCCGTGAAATACGGAGTGAATTTGGCGCTCCTGAGCCGCTCGACTTCTTCCTGTAGGATGGCAAGAGCCTGAGCACGAGAATTGTTTCCGGCGTTCCACGTAATGGCATAGGTGATCGTCATAAAGACCCCGAGCAGTGCAATAAGTACCACCACCATCGCGACGGATACTTCGATCAGCGTGAACCCTCCGTTCGCCGTCTTTGAGCTCGTCGGCGGGCTATTCTGGCCCTTAAGTTGAACTGTGCTTTCAGTCATACGTTTTATGCGTAAGGAGAGCGATTCGAAATAAGCCTACTGGCACTTACCGTTCGAACGCACCCACATGGGGGAATAACATGTGCAGCCGGTCGAAGCTGGGCGATCACCTCGAAGACACGCGACCGGGACCGGCGACGGTGTTGGTGATGCTGATGGCGTCGGCGAGGGCGAAGCGGAAGGTGACGGTGAGAGCGACGGCGACGGAATTGGCGTCGGCGTCGCACTGGGGTCTGGCGGATCCCAAACCGCCACACGCGGATTGACCTGCTCATCTACGGGGATATTCGCAACCGATGGGTCGTCAAAAACAGGCATTGACGAACCGCCCGGCAACATCGCGGTCGTACCCGTCGGCGAAACGAATACCACGTTTGCGTTATCCGCCGTTGTAGTAGAAGCGGTACATGGCAGGTTACAGAAAGTCGTTTCCATTACCACGCCAGTCGGAGCCGAGCAGTCGCCCGATGAGGCGTTCCCGCGGCGATCAAACCGGATGGTGACCGGATAGACTATATCGTCCCCGACCATCCGTACGTTTCCACGCGTTTCAAAGTCAACGCCCCTTGATTCTGCACCAGGCTCGAGCACGCCATTCTGATTCAGATCTGAGATCAGCGTGAACGAAGAGGGATCGTTGATCACCACTCTGGACATTTCTTCGCAAGCCTCAGGACGCCGCTTAACTGAGTCGAAACGGGCGCGCTCAAGAGCTACCTTAAATTCGCGGGCAACGTTCTGCCTGTCAAGGTTATCGGTGGAGGAACCTAGTTGCGTAACGGCCATCGCTACGACAATACCGATGATCAGAAGTACGATCAACAGTTCTATCACCGATACCCCGGCCTGAGAACATGACTCTGGTTTTCGCATATTGATGTTGGTGTCTCCCGAGGATGGCTGGACGGGAACCGATAGGTGTGAACTGACACAGACGTGTCAAGGTCTTTTGTAGCACGGAACCATTCGCCCAGTCAAGCAATGTTTGTGAATGTTGATACTTGTTCAACACCCTCAAGTAAAAAGAAAAACGGATTATGGAATCAATTCCAGTAATCCGTTTCAAATTGATGAAGTTATTGACCTAATATCAGTCAAAACAGCGATCCGGAACATTTTCCATTGTTCGCTGAACGAGCATATCGATCACTGCATTGAAATCACCGCCTGATTCTTCAAAAACGCGAAGTTGCTCGTCCGCCGATGTCCCGCGGTCGAGGATTGTGTGGATGTGTTCGATCTCTTTTCGCGAGTCCAACTCGTCAACAACGTCGTCAACGAACTCAAGCAACTCACGTATCAGGTCCTTAACGGGCACCTCTTTCTGCTTGCCGAGATCAAGTAGTTTCCCATCTAGCCCGTAGCGAACCGCCCGCCACTTGTTCTCCTGGATCAGTCGCCGATGATAAAGCCGGAAGCCAAGATTCTTGTCTATAAGAACATTGAGCTTAGCGACGATCGCCTGAAACAGTGCCGCTACGGCGATAGTGTCATCAACTCGCGTCGGGATGTCGCAGATCCGGAATTCAAGGGTCGGGAATTTGCAGTGCGGCCGGACGTCCCACCAAACTTTCGTGGCGTCCTGGATACAATTCATCTTAACGAGCAGGTCGACATAGCTCTGGTACTGCTGGAAGGATTCGAAATGATCGGGAATATCTGTTCGCGGAAATTTTTTGAAGACCTCGGAGCGGTACGATTTAAGTCCGGTATTGAAGCCGAGCCAAAACGGTGAACTGGTCGTCATTGCAAGGACGTGCGGGAGAAAATATCGTGCGGCATTCATTATGTGGATACGCCGATCCAGGTCTTCAACGCCGACATGGACGTGAACTCCAAATATAAGAAGCGACCTTGCGACCATTTGCAGCTCGTCGACAAGCAGTTTGTATCTGTCGCCTTCGTAGATCTCCTGCTCCGACCATTTCGAGAATGGGTGCGTTGATGCTGCTACGATCTCCATTCCCTTCTTCTTTGCCAAGCTGGAAATGATGCAGCGGAGTTTCGTAATATCATCTCGCGCTTCTTGGATATTGGCGCACACCCCCGTCCCGACCTCGATCATCGACTGGATCATCTCGGGTTTCACTTGTTCACCGAGCAGGAGTTTGCCTTCATCGAGGATCTCAGAGACGTGGGATTTTAGTTCCCTCGTCACGGGGTCTACGATCTGAAATTCTTCCTCGATACCGAGGGTAAACTGTTCGAACATAAAAAGTGTGAAAGTCTACGACCAAAGTGTTAGCAGATTATCTTGTATATCGTGAATGATTTACAAGAACTATTTTCGGTTATTTGATATCCGCCATCTCCTTCGCGAGTTCAAGGAAGGCCTGAGCTGCATGAGACAAGGCAGAATTGCGACGGTATACGATATGAAGCGAACGTTGGAGCTTCATTTCAGTAACGGAAACTGCCGACAGCCTCCCGTCATTTATCTCGGCCAACGCCGACAATTTGGGGACCAATGCCACGCCGATACCAGTTTCAACCAGCCGTTTGATAGCTTCAAGCGACGGAAGTTCTATCGAGATCCGCAACCGCGTCTTATGTGACGCAAACGTCTCTATGACGCTTTCTCGATACGGAGAACGCGCATTATGCGCGATAAATGTCTCGTCCCCGAGTTCGGAGACCCTGACACTTTTTCTTCCAGCAAATGGATGTGACGGTGCACAGATAAGTACGAGTTCGTCTTTCAATACCGGTATCGACTTAACCGCGGTGTCGCTCGGCTTGAAAGAAAGCACTCCAAGTTCTACCTCGCGGGAAGTGACCTCGCTCGGGATCCGGCTTGCCACACCGCGGCTGACCTCGATCTTCACCAATGGGTGGCGCTTTCTAAACTCGGCGATCAGTGGAAGCAAATAGAAGACGGTATGTTCGTTGGCGCTTATCGTGACCTTTCCCCGGTGCAGATCGGCCAGCTCTCGAAGGGCGGTTTCCGCGCTACGCCGAAGATTCAACATTTGCTTCGCGTAATCCAGAAGAACCTCGCCGGCGGGAGTCAGCGTGCCGTCTTTCGATGAACGATCAAATAATTTCTCGCCCAGATCTAGTTCGAGACGACTGATCGCCTGACTAACGGCAGGCTGAGTCCGATTCAACATCTCTGCTGCGCGCGAAAAACTCTTTTCACGCGCAACTGTCACAAGGACCTCTAATTGATTTATGTCCATATCTGGCGGTCGTTAATGCTCACCTAAATGGTCGTTGACGGAATTATTGTATCGCAATTTGCATTATATCGGTATTGCAGAAACTTATCTGAATCCGCGTTTTCATAATTTCCCGCTAAATTCTGGCATAATTTTTTCTAATACTCTTTCTTCTTTCATAAGCTTGTCTTTAGATTAACCGCAGTGTAATATTCTCGAATTCAGACGGGTTTCCCATGTTGTAGTTTAGTTGCAGGCATTAATGGAGGATGGATGACCGCAGAAAAGATTGCGATATTTGATACGACATTGAGGGACGGTGAACAATCACCGGGATGTTCGATGTTTTTGAACGAGAAGATCGAACTGGCACGTCAGCTCGAGAACCTAGGGGTCAACATAATCGAGGCCGGATTCCCTATTGCTTCCGACGGTGACTTCGAGGCCGTGAAGGCGATTGCCGCAGAATGTAGAAATACGACAGTTGCCGGTTTGTGTCGTACAACGGAGGCAGACATCGTTCGTGCCGGCCAGGCATTGAAGAACGCCGCGAACCCCCGTATCCATACGTTTATCGCTACATCGGATATTCATCTCGAATTCAAACTCAAAAAGTCCCGCCATGAAGTGCTGCAGATGACACGTCGGGCCGTAAGCATGGCTCGTGAATACGCAGATGAGGTCGAGTTCTCGGCTGAGGATGCGACGCGAAGCGACCTTAGTTACCTATGTGAGGTATTCGCGGCCGCGGTTGATGCGGGAGCGACAGTACTGAACATTCCCGACACGGTCGGCTATACGACCCCGACTGAGTTTGCGGGCTTGGTGACTCGTGTTCGTGAAACTGTTGTAGGCGATCGGGATATCGTCATAAGTGTTCACTGTCATAACGATCTCGGACTCGCGGTGGCAAACAGTCTTGCCGCGATCGAAGCCGGAGCCCGGCAGGTCGAATGTACAGTAAATGGCATCGGTGAGCGGGCCGGAAATGCGGCCCTTGAAGAAATCGCAATGGCGTGTGTTGTTCGAAGCGACCGATTTCCGTTCCGCACCGACATCAGAACTGAACTGCTGTATCCGACAAGCCAGTTGCTCTCGTCCATGATCAGCTTCGGCCCTCAGCCAAATAAGGCGATAGTCGGCAGGAATGCCTTCGCTCACGAAGCGGGCATCCATCAGCATGGCGTACTGAGCAATCCTCTCTGCTACGAGATCATGACCCCGGAATCGGTGGGTGTTCCAACGAACGAGATCGTACTCGGGAAACACTCGGGACGGCACGCTCTCGTTGCTCGTTACGAAGAACTCGGCTTCCGGCTCGATGCGGACGCTGTCGCCGAGATCTACTCGCGTTTTATCGCTCTAGCTGACCGTAAGAAGAACATTTATGACCAGGACCTGATCGCGATCGCGGGCAATACTTATCCCGTCGCGATAGCCGCTTAATAGATAATTGCAGTATGAAAGTAACGATTTTGCCCGGTGACGGGATCGGCCCGGAGGTTTCGGAAGCTGCGGTCAGGGTTCTCACCGACATTGCCCCGCATTTCGGAATTGAGGTTGAATTTGACCAAGCCGACATCGGTGGTGCTGCCATATCAAGGCATGACGATCCGCTACCTGCAGAGACGCTCGAGAAATGCATCGGGTCGGATGCCGTCTTGCTGGGAGCAGTCGGAGATCCGCAGTTTGAATCCCTTCCACCCTCAGTTCGGCCGGAAAAGGGCCTTTTGCGGCTTCGGGCGGCCCTAGGAGGATTTGCCAACCTCCGTCCATCGAGCGCTTTTCCGGCGTTGATCGATTCATCGCCGTTGAAGCGTTCAGTTTTCGAAGGCACCGACCTTTTGATCGTCCGCGAACTTTTGGGCGGATTGTACTTCGGTGAGCCCCGCGAATTCGACCGTGAAAATGCGACGGCGTTTAATACGATGCGTTACTCAACGTCCGAGGTCGAAAGGGTGGCGAAGATCGCCTTCGATGTCGCTCGACTTCGAAAGAAAAGGGTGACTTCCGTCGATAAGGCGAACGTTCTCGAGACGTCGCAGCTTTGGCGGGAGACAGTTACGAGAGTCAGCGTGGATTATCCGGACGTCGAACTGGAGCATCTGTATGTGGATGCATGCGCGATGCATCTGGTCACAAACCCGAGTCGATTCGATGTGATCCTGACCGAGAATCTTTTCGGGGACATTCTTTCCGATGAAGCCGCGGTGCTTACTGGATCACTTGGAATGTTGGCGTCGGCGACGATCGGGGGCTCCGTAGACCTCTATGAACCGGTGCACGGCTCCGCGCCCGATATCGCCGGAAAAGGCATAGCAAATCCGCTAGGGGCGATTGCGTCGATCGCGATGCTGTTGCGGCATACAGCCAGGAATGAGGCAGCGGCCAATGCGATCGAAACGGGAATCGAACGAGCTCTGGAATTGGGATTTAGGACCTCCGATATAGCGGGCGGCACTGATATTAAGACATTATCAACCTCAGAAATGGCCAGTGTCGTCGCCGAGCACTCGCTTGATGCGGTCCATATCGCTGCGTCATACCACGCGGTTTAGTTAAGATGAAGACGCTTTACGATAGGATATGGGATGCACACGTCGTGCGTCAGGAGCCCGGCGAGCCGGAACTGATCTATGTTGATCTGCAGCTCGTTCACGAGGTAACCTCGCCACAGGCTTTCGAGGGATTGCGTCTGGCTGGTCGAATGGCCCGACGTCCTGACCTGACATTCGCGACCCTTGATCACGCTATCCCAACCAAGGACCGCAACCGTCCATTCAAGGATCCGATAGCCAAAAAACAGGTAGAAACTTTAAGGAAAAACTGTGAAGATTTCGGGGTTCGGCTATTCGACCTGGACCGTATTGAGCAAGGAATTGTTCACGTGTTTGGTCCAGAACAGGGGCTTACACAACCGGGAATGGTCATCGTCTGCGGTGATTCGCATACGGCGACGCACGGGGCTTTCGGTGCCCTTGCTTTCGGCATAGGAACAAGCGAGGTCGAGCACGTCCTCGCTACTCAGACGCTGGTACAGTCGAAAGCCAGGAATATGCTGATCCAGGTAGATGGGCATCTCCAGTTCGGGGTCACGGCTAAAGACCTGATTCTCGCGATCATCAATAAGATCGGAACCGGCGGCGGAACTGGATACGTGATCGAATATGCCGGTTCCGCTATTGAGGCTTTGTCTATGGAGGGCCGCATGACCGTGTGTAACATGTCCATCGAAGCGGGTGCCAAAGCCGGCCTGATCGCACCCGACGCGAAAACATTCGACTATTTAGCGGGCCGACAATTCGCTCCGAAAGGCGAAGAATGGGATCGCCGGTTGTCGTATTGGCAGACGTTAGCAACGGACGAAGGAGCCTCCTTCGACCGTACCGTCGAGATCGAAGCTTCAGATATCGAACCGTTCGTGACATGGGGGACCTCACCGGAGATGTCAGTGCAGATCTCCGATCGGATCCCAGAACCGCCGGCGAACGTGAGCGGACAGACAGCATTCGAACGAGCGTACCGGTATATGGGCATCGAGCCGGCTCAGCGGATCGATTCGATCACCATCGATAAAGCGTTTATTGGCTCATGTACGAACGGTCGGATCGAGGACCTGCGCGAGGCCGCAAAGGTCGCGAAGGGCCATAAGGTGCGCAGCGGCGTACAAGCGATGGTAGTACCTGGTTCAATGCAGGTGAAGAGACAGGCCGAGGAAGAAGGACTTGCTCGAATATTCATCGATGCGGGATTCGAATGGCGCGATGCTGGGTGCTCTATGTGTCTTGCGATGAATGACGACGTGCTCGGCGACGGAGAGCGATGTGCGTCGACTAGCAACCGCAATTTCGAAGGTAGGCAGGGCCGAGGCGGACGCACTCACTTGGTTAGCCCTTCTATGGCGGCCGCGGCGGCCATCGCGGGTCATTTTGTGGACGTGCGGAACTGGGACTTCAAAGATTAACAAATGCAGGCATTTACCGAACACCGCGGACGAGCTGTCGTTATCGATAGACCGAATATTGATACCGACCAGATAATTCCGAAGCAGTTCTTAAAGCGAATCGAACGTACCGGCTACGGCGAATTTCTCTTTTACGACTGGAGAATTAACGCCGACGGCTCAGTAAATCCAGATTTCGTGCTGAATGATCGGCGGGTCGACGGTGCCTCGATCCTTATCGCCGGTGAAAACTTCGGGTGTGGATCATCTCGCGAGCACGCACCGTGGAGCTTGCTGGATTTTGGTTTTCGCGTCGTCATCGCTCCGAGTTTCGCTGATATTTTCTACGGTAACAGCCTGAAAAACGGGCTTCTCCCGGTAGTATTTGGCCACTCTGAGATAGATCAAATGAAAATGATCGCACACGACGATCCCGAAGCGACTTTCGCGGTCAGCCTGCTCGATAAGACGATAACGCTTCCCGATGGAACTGCTTTGGAATTCGAAATTGGCGATTTCAGCCGATATTGCCTGATAAATGGGCTCGATGAGATAGGCCTTACGATGGAGCACGAGGCGGCTATCGCTACATATGAACGAAGCCTTGCTTACTATGGTGTTCGTGCCATCTGAACGCCTTTATTTCTGTAGCGGCAGCGGGTTAGCTGTTTGCTTTTTTGAATACTGCAAGTTACCATAAAGGCTCGTAAAAGCGTGGATTTGCACACACTTGGCTTCCACTTTACGACGAAGATTTTCCGGAATTTTTCGCGACAAGTGTCGCGCCTTTTATGGGTTTCTCCACTATCGCAATTCACGCCGGTAACGAACCTGATCCCACAACAGGGGCCGTTAGCGTGCCAATATACCAAACGTCAACGTACGCCCAGGACGGACTAGGCAGACACAAAGGCTTCGAGTACGCCCGAACGCAGAATCCGACACGTTCCGCTTTGGAGCGTAATATCGCAGCACTTGAAAATGCGAAATATGGGTTTGCTTTCGCTTCGGGTATGTCGGCGATCGATTCGGTCCTAAAGCTGGTTAAAGCCGGCGAACACGTGATTTTGGGCGATAATACCTATGGCGGAACCTTCCGCTTGTTCAATAGGGTACTTTCGAATTACGGCGTCGAGTTTGATCTTGCGGATACCTCGAACATTGCCGACCTCGAGAAAGCATTTAAACCAAATACGAAGATGGTCTTCGTCGAAACTCCGACGAATCCCGTAATGACGGTCACTGACCTAAAAGCAGTGTCTGAGCTGGCACATGCCAATGGCGCGAAGGTTGTTTGCGACAACACCTTCATGTCGCCGTATTTTCAGCAGCCCATCGATTTTGGCGTTGATATCGTTGTTCACTCCACAACAAAATACTTGAACGGCCACTCTGACAGTGTCGGCGGGTTCGTAGCGCTGAATGACGAAAAAGACGCAGAATGGGTGGGGTTCATCCAAAACAGTGTCGGAGCCATACTATCGCCATTCGATTCATTCTTGGTGCTACGTGGAACAAAAACGCTCGCGGTTAGAATGGATGCTCATGATCGTAACGGCCGAGTTGTCGCGAATTTCCTGAGCGAACATCCAAAAGTTGAGAAGGTCTACTATCCCGGGCTGGTCTCACACCCGCAACACGAGCTCGCGAAGCAGCAGCAAAAGGGGTTCGGCGGAATGGTCTCGTTCGAGACGGGTTCTTATGAGAATGCAAAAAGGGTGTTGGAAGCCGTCAAGTTGTGTACTCTCGGCGAGAGCCTGGGCGGCGTGGAATCATTGATCTCGCACCCTGCGACCATGACCCACGCTTCAGTTCCTGAGGAGACCCGTTCAAAGTTGGGCATTACGGATGGACTCGTTCGAATTTCGGTAGGGATCGAGGATGTTGAAGATATCCTCGAGGACCTCGACCAAGCTCTAAAGTAGTTTTATATATTGGCTTAGAGCAATGGTGTGAGCTAATATTTGCTTTGCGCACCACTGTTCGCTACTGGCTTTGTTTATGTTAACTGTCGAGATTCACGCAACCTCCCATGTTGGCCGCGTTCGCAAAGGGAACGAGGACAACTATCTTTTGCTGCACATATCCAATTCGCGTGCGTGGACCGGCAGCCAGGAGAACGGTGAATTCGTAATTGAAACTCAGCGGTTCGACGTAGACGACAATGGTGTGGTGCTCGCGGTTTCCGACGGCATGGGTGGGGCTATGGCGGGCGAAGTTGCGAGCAAGATGGCAGTCGAATGCGTTTCACAGAAGCTTCTCGAAGACGATCTCGATCAAACCATTACCTCGGAATCCCACGACTATTACCTGATTTCTAAGCTTTATAACGCGACCCTCTACGCAAATCACCTCGTGCACCAGCAGGGGCGTTCGGATCCACAGTTTCAGGGGATGGGGGCTACGTTCACAGGAATCGGTGTCACTACCCGCGGCATTGATCTCATTCAGGTTGGAGACAGCCGTGCTTATCTTGTTAGAAACGGTAAGATCTATCAGGTAACGAAGGACCAATCCCTTGTTCAACAATTGATAGACGCACAACAGATCTCGCCGGAAGAGGCTGAAACGCACACATTAAAGAACGTTATCCTGCAGGCACTTGGAGCTCAAAGCGAGATTTATCCGGTTTCTGCGAGGCTAAAACCTAATCAGGGTGACGTGCTTCTTTTATGCAGCGACGGCCTCTCAAACAAGGTTAACGCCGCGGGGATACAACGGATCGTTCTTGAGAACTATGATTCCCTCGAACAGGCATGCGCTCAGTTGGTTACCGAGGCGAACGCAAACGGCGGCGAAGACAACATCACTGTTGTATTAGCGAAACTTACCGGAGACAACCTGGATGAAGCAGAAGGGGACGAGGTTCAGCTTGAACTTGTAGACTTAGGCAATATTCACGACACTGCTGATCAGGACACCGCCGAGATCATCGAATAACAAAGGACTACTCTTGTTTCCAACCCGGAATCTCTTTCTTGAGAGATCTTACGTAGATCGACGAGCCTTTCACGCTAACTACCTCAACCTTTTCGCCTTCTGTTAAGGGCGTTTCGCCATCCATCGGAAATGCGGTCCATTCGGATCCATAGACCTTGACTGCACCGGCGTTAAGGGCTCCGCGGCTGGCTGAAGTGACGGTTCCGATCATTCCCGGAAGTGAATCGGCCCCCATTTTGACCTCATCGCTGCTATTGAACAGGTACTTTGAAAATAAGGTCCGGGACAATATCGTTAGCACCGTAGAGACAACTGCAAAAGTCAGAAATTGCCAAGTCAATCCTAAGCCAAATAGGCCGATAAGTGCGGCGCTGAGTGCTCCGATACCAAACCAGAACAAGAAGAATCCCAGCGTAAAGATCTCGGCGACTATTAGCACCACCGACAAGACCAGCCAAATTACCCACGTATACTGTTCCATTCGATAATATCGTCCGAATACGACGTTTTCCGCGAGAATAATACCATACCCCTGACTTCCGGAATGTTGCCAAGGCACTTCTTTAACAGTCTGAACATCTATGATAATCTCAAAGGCGTGCTGGGGTGGCGGAACTGGTAGACGCCCAGGACTTAAAATCCTGTGTCCTTAGGGGCGTGCGGGTTCGATTCCCGCCCTCAGCACCAAATCGGTTTCCGGTTCGGGTGCGTTTCCGGACCGGTTTTCTGTTTGAGCGGCACGTTTCTTGCCGAATCGAACAACCGGGGACTATGCAAATGCTAATATTTAGACAATTTGTACTTTTGGTAATGGCTTTGGTATTGGCAGGC